>JABCPO020000001.1 GCA_013333105.2 Clostridiales bacterium
ATCAGAACATCAATCAATAACAAGAGATGTTTCTGGAGAAGGAGTTCAACAAGCACTTCTTAAAATGATAGAAGGAACAAAAGCAGGAGTTCCTGCACAGGGTGGAAGAAAACACCCAATGCAAGATTTAATATATATGGACACTTCAAACATCCTATTTATATGTGGTGGAGCATTTGATGGTCTAGCAGAAATAATTAAAAATAGAAAAGGTGGAAAAGTTATTGGATTTAATTCTCCAATTCAAACAAAAGAAGAAGAAATTAAAGAAAATATATTAAGCAAGGTTGAACCTGAAGATTTAGTTAAATTTGGATTAATTCCCGAATTTATCGGTAGATTACCAATTATAACTACAATAAATGAATTAGGAAAAGATGCATTAAAAGAAATATTAGAAAAACCAAAAAATTCTTTAATAAAACAATATAAAAAGTTATTTGAATTAGATGGTGTAGAATTAGTATTAAACGATGATGCTATTGAGGCAATAGTGAATAAAGCATTAGAAAGAAAAACTGGAGCAAGAGGGCTTAGATCAATATTAGAAGATATAGTGAAAGAAGTTATGTTTGAACTTCCTTCAAAAGAAAATATATCTAAATGTATAATAACTAAAGAAGTTATAACTGAAAAAGCTTTTCCAGAAATTATAGAAAAATAATAAAATAATTTAAAATAAAGTTTTTATGTGAATTAAATATTTCAAAAATATAACAAAATAAAAAAATAAATTAAAAAATATAAATAAAAAACTAAAATAAGAAATCCCTAAATTTAGGGGTTTCTTTTTTATTTACATAAATTGTAATAAATAAAAGTCAAGAAAATAAAGGGTTATAAGAAAAAGTAAAAATAAAATTATTTTTGACAAAGTAAAAATAAAAGAGTATATTTAAATTAATGATTAAGAAAATAAAAAAGTTTAAAAATAAGAAAAATGAAAAAATATTTTTTTAATCATTTTAAAAAATAAAAATTCTTTAATAAATGCTAGGTTAATGAAAACATTATTCCCCAAATATAATTTTCCTACCTTAAATCTAGTATTTATTTTAGGATAATATTTTAAACAAGTAATATACTAAAATAATTAAAGAAATAATTAAATGTAAAAGTATACATATATAAATAAATACAAATTATTTTAAATAAAGAAAGGTTAGATAGATGAAAAATATATTAGTTCAAAAAAGAGATGGAAGAAAAGTTAAGTTTATTCCAGAAAAAATAGAAATAGCAATAAAAAAAGCAAACTTAGAAGTAGAAGGAACAGATAAAATTTCAGAAAATGAAATAAATGTTGTTGTAGATAGAATATCAGATAAAGTTAAAGATCTTGAAACAAATGAAAATAAAGTTGTTTCTATTGAAGATATACAAGACTATGTAGAAAAAGAATTAATGAAATTAGAAAAATATGAACTAGCTAAAAAGTATGTTATATATAGAGAAAAAAGAAGTATGGTAAGACATACAAATACAACAGATGATAGTATTTTAAGTTTAGTTAGAAATACAAATAAAGATGTAGCAGAAGAAAACAGTAATAAAAATGCAATTCTTTTATCAACACAAAGAGATTTAATAGCAGGAGAAATATCTAAAGATATAGCAGATAGATTGATGTTACCTTCTGATGTTGTAGAAGCACATAAAAAAGGAATTATTCATTTTCATGATAAAGATTACTTTATACAACCTATGTTTAACTGTTGTTTAATAAATATTGAAGATATGTTAGGAAATGGTACAGTTATGAATGGAAAGATGGTAGAATCTCCAAAAAGTTTTCAAGTTGCATGTACAGTTATGACACAAATAATTGCCGCTATTGCATCAAGTCAATATGGAGGACAATCTGTTGATATTTCAAAATTAGGTAAATACTTAAGAAGAACATATGATAAATATTATAAAAAATATATGCTTCACTATCTAAACCAAGGTAAAACCGAAGAAGAAGCTAAAGAAATAGTAGAAGATTTAGCAAAGATGAGAAGGGATGAAGATTTAGTAGCAGGAGTTCAAACAATTCAATATCAAATAAATACTTTAATGACAACAAATGGTCAAAGTCCTTTTGTTACAATATATATGCATGTAAAAGATAATGACCCATATAAATATGAAGTCGCAGATATAATTTCAGAAATATTAAAACAAAGAATACAAGGAATTAAAAACGAAGAAGGTGTATATGTAACACCAGCATTTCCAAAATTAGTGTATGTATTAGATGAAAATAATTCATTAAATGGAGGAGAATTTGATTATTTAACAAGACTCGCTGTTAAATGTTCAGCAAAGAGATTATATCCAGACTATATTTCTGCAAAAGAAATGCGTAAAAATAATGAAGGGAATGTATTTGCACCAATGGGATGTAGATCTTTCTTATCACCATGGAAGGATGAAAATGGAGAGTATAAGTTTGATGGAAGATTTAATCAAGGAGTTGTAAGTTTAAACCTACCACAAATTGGTATTGTTGCAAAAGGTGATTATGATGTATTTTGGCAAGAATTAGATGAAAGATTAGATATTTGTTTTAAAGCATTAATGGCAAGACACAATGCTCTAAAAGGTACTCTTTCAGACTTTTCTCCAGTTCATTGGCAATACGGAGGAATAGCAAGACTTAAAAAAGGTGAAAAAATAGATAAATACCTATATGGAGGATATTCTACAATTAGCTTAGGATATATAGGACTTTATGAATTATCAAAACTTATGACAGGAAAAAGTCATACAGAAAATGAAGGTAAAGAATTTGCTTTAAAAGTATTAAAATACTTAAAAGAAACTGTAACAAAATGGAAAAATGAAACAAATATAGGTTTTGCACTATATGGAACACCAGCAGAAAGTTTATGCTATAGATTTGCAAGAATTGATAAAGAAAGATTTGGAGATATAAAAGATATAACTGATAAAGGATATTATACAAATTCATATCATGTTGATGTTAGAGAAGTTATAAATGCTTTTGATAAATTAAAATTTGAAAGTTCATTCCAACCAATTTCAAACGGAGGATGTATTTCATATATAGAAATACCAAATATGGAAAAGAATTTAGAAGCTTTAGAAGTATTAGTTAAATATATTTATGATAACATTCAATATGCAGAATTTAATACAAAATCAGACTATTGCCATAAATGTGAATATACGGGAGAAATAACTATTAATGATAATTTAGAATGGGAATGCCCAATATGTCATAACAAGGATCAAAAGAAAATGAATGTAACTAGAAGAACATGTGGTTATCTTGGAGAAAATTTCTGGAATGTAGGTAAGACAAAAGAAATTAAACAAAGAGTAATGCATATATAGAAGAATAAGGCTTAAAGGTGTATAATAGTTATAGAGTAAAGAAGGTAGAAATGATATATAAATATGCAGATATAAAAGAATGTGACATAGCAAATGGACCAGGAGTAAGAACATCATTATTTGTATCCGGATGTTACCTCCATTGTCCAGGATGCTTTAATAGTGCAATCTGGGATTTTAATGCCGGAGATGTATATACCAAAGAAGTAGAAGATAAAGTTATAGATCTTGTAAATAGACCATATATAACAGGACTTTCAATATTAGGAGGAGAACCATTAATTCCAGAAAGACAAGAAATGATATTAGGACTTGTAAAAAGAGTTAGAAAAGAATGCCCAGGAAAAACAATTTGGTGTTATAGTGGGTTTAGATTTGAAGAAGAAATAATGGGACAGATGTACGATAATTTAGAATACACAAAACAAATATTAGAAACAATTGATGTACTTGTAGACGGAAGATGGATGCAAGAATTATATGATCCCATGCTTAGATATAGAGGTTCATCAAACCAAAGATTAATTGATATGAAAAAAACAGTAGCAAATAATATGAAAGTTGTTCTTTGGGATAAAGGATATGGAAAATAAGTAATAAGTAAATAGATACAATAACTTTAATGGATAGAATGTATAAAAGATCTGATATCTATTAAAGTTATTTTTATATAAGATTAGAAAGGAAAAAATATGGAACTTCTTAAAATAAAAGACTTAGAAGTAGTAGTTGATAATAAAAAAATAATAGATGGTCTTAACTTGACTGTTAAAAAAGGAGAAATACATGTACTTCTTGGATTAAATGGAGCAGGTAAAAGCACATTATTTCAAGCTATAATGGGGAATCCAGCATATGAAATAACTAAAGGAAGTATAAACTTTAAAGGAATTGATATAACAAATTTAGAGCCTGATAAAAGAGCAATATTAGGAATATTTTTATCATTTCAATCACCAGAGGAAATAATGGGAGTTAGATTATCAGAATTTTTAAAAACTGCATTATATGAAAAATCAAAAGGAGATGAAGAATTAGGAATAAAAGAAACAAAAATGATATCATTAGATAATTTTAGAGAAAGACTATATAATGAAGCTAGAAATTTAAATATGAAACAAGGACTTGAAACTAGATATTTAAATATTGGATATAGTGGAGGAGAAAAAAAGAAATCAGAGATTTTGCAAATGATGATGTTAAATCCTGATTTAGCACTTCTTGACGAAATTGACTCTGGACTTGATATTGAAGCTACAAAAGATGTTCAAAAAGCAATAAATCGCTTTATAGATCAAGATAAATCAATGATAGTAATAACACATCATACAGGAATTGTAGATGGAATAACACCTGATTTTGTACATGTTCTAGATAATGGTAAAATTATTTGTACAGGAAATAGTAAATTAATTAAAGAAGTACAAGAAAAAGGATTTGAGTGGTTAAAGGATAAAAATGAATAGTAAAAATAACAAAGAAATTGAAAATAAAAAAGAAAAAGACATTCTAAAAACAAGAGTAGAAGATTTTAAAAACAATTTTAATATATCTAGCTTTGAAAAAAGCATATACAATATTAAAGATAAAGTAAAAGCTAAAAAAATATTACATGGAATAGATGAAAATGTAGTAAGAGAAATATCAAAAGACAAAAAAGAACCAGATTGGATGTTAGAGTTAAGACTTAGAGCATTAAAAAAATATTATGAATCTAGTAATCCAATATGGGGACCAGATTTAAATGAAATTAAAGATATGAATATTGCAGTATTTTTAAAAAATGAAACAGATCCTAAAAAAAATTGGGAAGATTTACCAAAAGATATAAAAAATACATTTGATAGATTAGGAATTCCTGAAGCCGAAAAAGAATATTTAGCAGGAGTATCTGCACAATATGACTCAGAAGCCGTTTATCATAATGTAAAAGATTTATTAACAAAACAAGGTGCAATATATATGGAAATGCATGAAGCAGTTCTTAAACACGAAGATTTAGTAAAAAAATATTTTGCTAAAATAATAGATGAAAATCTTCATAAATATTCAGCTCTTCATTTAGCATTATGGTCTGGAGGGTCATTTGTATATGTACCTAAAGGTGTAAAATTATACATCCCTATACAATCATATTATAGATTAAATGCACCTGGTGCTGGACAATTTGAACACACATTAATAGTAGCAGAAGAAGATTCATATGTTCACTATATAGAAGGATGCTCTGCCCCAAGATATAATGTATTAAACTTACATGCAGGTGCAGTAGAAATACATGTAGGTAAAAATGCACATGTTAAATTTTCAACAGTAGAAAATTGGTCTAGAAATATGTACAATCTAAATACAAAAAAAGCAATAGTAATGGAAAATGGTAAGATAGAATGGGTTTCTGGTTCATTCGGATCTAGAGTTTCTATGTTATATCCTTCTTCTATATTAAAAGGAGATAATTCTATTTCTGAATATACTGGAATAACATTTGCAGGAAAAGATCAATTTATAGATAACGGATGTTCTTCTATACATTTAGGAAAAAATACATATTCTACTGTTAATACTAAAGCAATTACACAAGATAATGGAGTAAGTTTAACTCGTAATATTGTATATATAGATAAAAAAGCAATAGGTTCAAAATCTAACTCAGAATGCGAATCATTAATGTTATCAAAAGAATCTATATCAGATACAATACCTGTAATTGATTCTAGAACAGACAAATCAGATATAGGGCATGAAGCAAGTATAGGTAAAATATCAGATGAAGCAATCTTTTATTTAACATCACGAGGAATAACAGAAGAAGAAGCAAAAAAACTTATTGTTCGTGGATTTGCAGAACCTATTTCAAAAAGCTTACCTTTAGAATATGCAGTAGAAATGAATAGATTAATCGAAATGGAATTAGAAGGAGCAAACCGGATAAATGATAAGAAACTTAAAATTAAATGAAATGAGATTAAAAACTTGGCAACATTTAAATGTAAATGAAGTTAATATTGAAGAAGAATATATAACTGAAAAAGAAATAATAAATTTAATAAAAGAAAATAAATGTAAATATACAAATGTAACAAAGATCTATACTAATAATGAAAGTAATACATCTTTTAAAACTATAAATACTTTAAAAGATATAGAGCTAAATAATATAAATAAGGAATATAATCTAATTTCTTTAAACAACTTAAAATCTAATAAACAAAATACAAATATAAAAGATTATAGTTATATATATAATAAATATACTTATGAATTAAATGGGATAATAAATAAAACAATAAAAATAGATGAAATTAATATAAAGAATAAAGAAAAACACACTATAAATAATGATAATAATATATATATAAAAGAATATTTAAATATTATTGCTAATGAAAATTCAAATTCGTATTTAGTATTAGATTTAAATAAAAAGAATTATAAAAATAGAATTAGAAATACAAATAAAATAGAAGATATAAATATACAAATTGATTTAAAGGATAATTCTAAAGTAGATATGGTAATTATATTTCCATATGATAAGATAAAAGGAATTTCTTTAGAAAACTTACATATTAATAGTGAAAAAAAATCTGATATTCATATAAGTTGTATATTTATGGGAAGAAAACAAGAATACTTTAAAATAACTTCATTACTTAATGAAGAAACAAATGTAAATATAGACGGAATATATTTAACATATGCTAACAATACTTTAGATATGTATTTTGATACAAACCATATAGGTAAAAATGGAAAATCATATATAAATATAAATGGAGTAATGATAGACGATTCAAGAAAAAGCTGGAAAGGAATTATAACTTTTCATAATGGTTGTTCTGGATCAGAAGGAGAAGAAAACGAAAATTTATTAATGTTATCCGAAAATGCGAAATCTAAAACTCTTCCAATTCTATTATGCAGAGAAATTGATGTAAAAGGTAATCACGGATCTTCTTCTGGAAATATGGATAATCAAAAAATATTTTATTTAATGTCTAGAGGACATAGTAAAGAAAATGCTAGAAAAATAATAATAATGTCTAGATTTAACCCTATAATAGACAGAATAACAAACAATGAAATAAAGGAAAATGTAATTTCAATTATAGAAGAAGAAATAAATAAAACAAACAATTAAAATATAAAGGATAAATATGAATTTTTCAGAATACAAAAAAATAAAAAAGTATAACTATAGCAAAGAAGAATTACTAACTAAAATAAATGAATTAGAAAAAATAATGAATATAGAAAAAATAAGGAATGAATTTCCTTTTTTAAAACATGGATTAAAAACATATTTTGATACAGCAGCAACCTCTCAAAAACCTGAAAAAGTTATCAATTCATTAGCGGCATACTATAAAGAATATTGTGGAAATCCACATAGCAGAATGCATTATTTTGCAAATATTTCATCACAAATAGAAACAAGTTCAAAAGAGCGAATTGCCGAATATATAAATGGAGAAAAAGAAAATATTATATATACAAAATCAGCAACAGAAGCTCTAAATTTAGGAATATCAGGATTATACAATGTATTAAAAGACAATGACGAAATATTAATTAGTATATTAGAACATCATAGTAATATAGTTCCATATCAAGAACTTATAAAAAGATTAAAAAAAGAAAAAAATATTAATGTTAAATTAGTATATACTTATTTAGACGAAACTAATTCATTTGATTATAGTGATTTTAAATCAAAAATTAATAAAAACACAAAAGTTATAGGACTTACACTTTCTTCAAATGTTACAGGAGAAACAATAGATATATCTAAAATTAACAACATATTAAAAGAAAAGGAAGAAAATAACAATATTAATACTGATTATATAAAAATAATAGATGCAACACATGCTATTAATCATATAAAAATAGATGTAAAAGAAATAAAACCTTCTTTACTTGCTTTTTCAACACACAAAATATATTCACCTTATGGATTAGGAATATGTTATATAAATGATAAAATAAAAAAAATAATCCCCCCATTAAATTATGGTGGAAACATGATTGAATTTGTATTAGAACAAGAAAATAATATATTAGATTCATCTATAAAATATGAAGGTGGAACACAAAATATAGAAGCTATATATGGATTTGGATACGGATTAGATTATATTGAAAGTATTGGAATTTCTAATATAGAAAAATATATTTATTATCTTACACAATATGCTATACAAAAATTAAAAACAATTGATAATATACATATTTTTTCAAATGAAAAAAGCTCTGCATCTGTTTCATTTTATACAGATATAATACATAGTCATGATTTAGCAACAATATTAGATATACGAGGATATTGCTTAAGAGCCGGTCATCATTGTGCAATGCCACTTCATAAATATCTTAATGTATCTTCAACATGTAGAATTAGTTTTGGAATATATAACACAAAAGAAGAAATAGATAAATTTGTAGATACTTTAAATAATATAATTATAAAATATAAAGAGAAAAGTAAATAGGAGAAAAGCTATTAAAATGGATGAAAATGAAATCTATCAAAATATAATTATGGATAATGTTTACGATAAATACAACTATAAAATACTAGAAAATAGTATATATAAAAAAGGAATAAACCATAATTGTGGAGATGAATTAACTATATATATTATCTACGACGATAATAATATAATTAAAAATATATCATATTATGGTGAAGGCTGCTATATATCAAAAGCATCTACAAATATAATGTGTAATCTAATAAAAGGAAAAACAAAAAAAGAAGCGATGGAATGCATTAAAATATTTTTAAAAATGATAATGGGAGATTCAATAACTAAAGAAGAGATGAATCTATTAAAAGATGCTAAAGTCTTACAAAACATATCAAATATTCCATACCGTGTTAAATGTGCAACTCTAGCTTGGAATACATTAAAACAAATTATAGAAGAATAAATAAAATATAGATATAAGATATAAGTTTGAAAAGATTGCACAAAATATAGAAAACAAAAAAGAAAGACGAGGGAGCGATATATATAAAGCTCTCTTTTTATATTAAATTAATAAATAGTAACAAAATAAACTATGACAATAAATCTATTATAGTATTAATTTAAATCTATAAGTTTTAAAAAATAAATATATCTATAATAATATTAATATTATTATTATTATTATTTTCTATTATAATTTATTAATTTAATTATAAAAATTTATATTATTATTTATTATGCATTAAATCTATTTTAGAAAAATTTAAATAGAAAATCCTAATAAAATAAAATTAAATTAAAATTAAAAATAAATAAAATATATAAATATAAATGATCAATATATGTATTGTTTATTTATGATATTTAAAGGCCTCTAAAATCAATTTTAAGCCATTTTATAAAAAAAGTAGTATGTTATTATAACTAAAATTAATCTGAATTAAAATTCTGGTATATCAAAATATGGGAAAAACCCTAAAACCTTGGTATTACTGGAAAAGAAAGAAATGTTAAAAAAGTGCCTAAAAAACGACCGACGAGAATCTATTTTAAGGCATTTTATTTTAAAAGTAATATATGTATATACCTTAAAAATGGCTAAAAATAAGGCTTTTTAAAGATTCTACTAAATTTGTATAAAAAAGGTAAAGAAATCATTAATAGATAAAATAAAATAATATAAGATAAAGATAAAATGATAAATAAAATTAATAGGATAAATAAAGTAAGTAATAATATAATATATATAATAAGACTATAATATTATGGACTAAATAGATATAAAATAATTAAATAAGGATAGAGATTTACTACAATAGTATAATATACAATAAATACTAATATTAGAAAGAATACAATTTTTACCTGTTATCAATTGCACAAAACTTTCATTTTGTGCAATGGATGTAAAAGCTTTTTATATCTATCTTTATATCAATTACATATTATATAACATCTCTATTAATTGTTTTATACACTATCCTCCACTTTACTTTTATAATAATTAACTTTTATTTTTTATTTTATTTCAAATTTATAAATTCAATTTTTTATATTATTTTTCTATCTTTTAAATTTTAATTAAATTATTTTTATTTTAAAATTATATTTTTCATCTTATTTATATTATTTATACATTTTTAGTAAAATCTCCTAAAAGCCTTATTTTTAGCTATTTCCCAGGTATATACATATATTACTTTTAAAATAAAACGCCTTAAAATCGATTCTCGTCGGTAGTTTTTTAGGTACTTTTTTAATATTTCTTGGTTTCTTAGTAATACCAAGCTTTTTAGGATTTATTTATATTTTTAAATTCATATTAATACATATACTATTTTTTATATAAAGTGGCTTAAAATTGATTTTAGAGCTATTTAATTGCTATAAATATATGACTGTAGATTTATATTTATATTTTAATTAATATTTTACTTATATTGTTATATAAAAAATACTACCACTAAAATTTAGCAGTAGCATTTCTTGTATTCTATTTTTCCATTATTTTTTATTCTATATTTTGTTATTAAATTATATTAATAAACTTTTTGTCCGGATTAATGTTATTATTAAAACAAATTAATCCTTTCATAATGGCATTTACCCCTTTTTCTTTTTCATCTTCTGAAACTGTTGGGCTTTTTAAAGAACGAACAATTTCTTCAAATGGTCGATTAATAATAATATTACGAGTTTTTGGAGCAGGTCTCCATACATTCAAAATAACTTTAATCGAAGCTTCTGTGCTTTGAGGTGTAGCAAGTGTTCCTTCAATCTTTTTAATCTGCAAAAGAAAATCATGCTTAAAATTTTCGCTTTTATTTGATTTAATAAAAGCTAGTAACCGTAAAACGAAATTAATTTTTTCGTTTAATGTTGCATCATATTTTAATGCAATAGCTTGGGCTGATTTATTTTGAATGGTGATGTTTAAAGACATAGGTCTTCTCCTTTAAATTTTTGTTTTTTAAGAGAAATTTCTCCTAAAATTAGTGTATCAGGATTTCCGTTCCTGTTTTATGATACATTTATATTATAGCACCCTTTCCGTTTTATGTAAACACTTTTTAAAAATTTTTAAAAAGTACTCACATTAAGCAAGTGATAACTTATATTTATTATTGATTTTTTTTATTTTCTTTACTAAAATCTGGTCTTCCATTTTGCATTCCTTGATTATCCATTTGATTTTGCATAGGTTGATTGTCATTTCTTATAAAGTTTACCATTTCCAGTCTCTTTCCTTGTTCTAGCATTAGTGGTCTATGTCCTAACAGTTGTAACAACTAAAGCTATTGTACCTAAAGCTAATGTTGTTTTACTTAAATGTAATCCTCCTAAATTTTTGTTTATTTCCTTTTTTGTTAAAATTTTGTAAAAAATATCAACCTATATTTTAGCTATTCTTTTAAATCCCAGTAATGCAAAGTTTTTAGCCTTTTTCCTATATTTTGATATACCAGAATTTTAATTCAGACTATATATATAGTGTAAGATTTATATTTATACATTTAATTAATATTTTACTTATTTTTGTTATTTTAATGTTATATAAAAAATACTACCACTAAAATTTAGCAGTAGCATTTCTTGTATTCTATTTTTCTATTATTTATTTATTATTTTATATTTTGTTATTAAATTATATTAATAAACTTTTTGATACCGATTAATGTCATTATTAAGATAAATTAATCCTTTCATAATGGCATTTACCCCTTTTTCTTTTACATCTTCTGAAACTGTGGTACTCTTTAAAGAACGAACAATTTCTTCAAATGGTCGATTAATAACAACATTTCGAGTTTTTGAAGTAGGTCTCCATACATTCAAAATAACTTTAATCGAAGCTTCCGTGTTTTGAGGTGTAGCAAGTGTTCCTTCAATCTTTTTAATCTGCAAAAGAAAATCATGCTTAAAATTTTCGCTTTTATTTGATTTAATAAAAGCTAATAACCGTAAAACGAAATTAATTTTTTCGTTTAATGTTGCATCTTTTAATGCAATAGCTTGGGTTGATTTCTTTTGAATGGTGATGTTTAAAGACATAGGTCTTCTCCTTTTTGATATAGGGATTAATTAATCCCAAAATAAATGTATCAGAGTTTCCGCTCTGTTAATGATACTCAAATAGTATACCACAACTTTTAATTTATGTAAACAGTTGCTTACTTTTTTTCTATAGCTCTTTTTCTACATAACAAGATACTGATAAAATATAGTTATTTTCTTCTATATCATGCTTTGGGTTTATTAATATATCGTCACATTTAATATTAAATTTTTCATATCCTATATTATGTAAGAACATATTAATTCTACATAGATTATATGTTGTAAAATTTATTTCTTATCCATAAAATCCATCTTCTATATTTTCTTTTCCTAGTATTTTAGCTGCTTTTAATAATAGTGAACCTGATCTCTCTCATGTCAAGCTTATGGCAAAAAAGGGGTTATAGTTATGTAATTTAAAAGAGAGTGATTGCTCACTCCCTTTGCTACTTCCATATTATATTCAACACTTCGTTTCTTCGCAGAATACTGAGTCTATATATTTCTCCATCAATTCTCTGGTAAGTTTAGTATTGTCTATTACTTCTTTATTCTTCACTACCTATTAATACTGAATATTTTAAGATATCAGGGTGGAACCACTCTTCTATCTCTTCTTCCAAGTATATCTTGCAACTCTTAATGGTACTATGATTAAAACTTTAGAAATTGCAAAAACATCTAAGAATAAATCTTTTATACCCATTAGGCCTATAACCGTCTTGTCTAAACCCCTATCTAGTAAAAGTTACGATTTTTAATTTTATTTTATAAATTCAGTAGGATAGTTCTGTTATTTACGTAGAGTGTATTCCAAGTTGTCATCTTCGATAAGGAGTTTCAATTAACCGTTATTTTTTGGATCTAAACTTAATAAAATAGCATTAATGGCTACGATGACCGTTGACACAGACATTAGAATTGCTCCTAATGCAGGACTTAATGTGATACCAATAGGAGCCAAAATTCCTGCAGCTAGAGGAATAGCTATAAAGTTATAACCAGCTCCCCAAAAGAGATTTTGTTTCATTTTACGAGTTGTTTTGTGTGCTAATTCAATAAATGATTCAATATCTCCTGGATCAGATTGAGTCAAGATGACATCAGCTGAA
>JABCPO020000002.1 GCA_013333105.2 Clostridiales bacterium
CATAATTAAAATATCCTTTCTAAATATTTGCTTATAGATATTTTACTATGAATCTGTATTTTTTTATATTTTGTTGCACTTTATTTTGATATTAACAAAAAAATTACATATATTAAAATAATACATGTAATTCAAAAATAATATTTATCTTGGTAATTTATAATATATTCTCTTTGTATTTTCATACAATTTTTTAGCTAATATTTCAAAATCAATTTCTCTAATATATGAAATCTTTTCTGCAGTATAATATGAATATCCAGGGATATTTTCTTTTCCTCTATTTGGTACAGGTGCTAAATATGGTGCATCAGTCTCCGTTAATAATTTATCATCCGGAACAGCTCGTACAGAAAGAACAGGATCTGCATTTTTAAATGTTACAACTCCTGCAAATGATATATAATACCCTAATTTAACACATTCCTTAACCAAATATTCATTTAATGGACAACAATGTATTATACCCCCAACTTCTACTTTATTTTCTTTCAATATTTTAATTGTATCCATAGTCGCTTCTCTTGTATGAATGTTTATCGGTAAATTATATTTATTAGCAATATTAATTTGCTTTATAAATAACTCTATTTGCTTTTTATGTATTTCTATATCTTTTTCCCAATAGTGATCTAAACCAATTTCACCAATTCCTACTACTTTTTTATGTTTTGCTAATTCTTCAATTTCTTCTAAATCTCTTTCACTATATTTGTCTGCTTGATCTGGATGAAGCCCTACTAATGCATATACTTCTGAATATTTTTCAGCTAATTCAACTGCTTTTTTTGAACTGCTTAAATCAAATCCAGCACATACAAAATATTCTATACCATATTTTTTTGATTCTTTTATAATTTCTTCTTCTCTTCCTAAAAATTTTTCATCATTTAAATGTGTATGTGCATCAATTAATTTTATATTTTTATTAATTTCTATTTCCATTTATTTCTCCTTAACTTTATTTTTTAATTTCTTTTTAAATATAATTATTAAAAAAGAGTATCTTTCAAATGAATAAATACTCTAATTTTTTTATTTTATATATGTAAATAACTCTGGATCTTTATCTTTATACCAATTTCCAATAAAATCAATTGATAAATAATCATTTAAATCTTTATCTAATTTTTGTACTACTTCCCCTTTATAATTTAATGATCCCCATTTTCCATTTCTATTTACTGCTACAAATCCATATTCATTTTGATATTTAGCATCATCATATATTGGAGTTACTATAACTTGTCCTTCTTTATTTTTAAATCCATACTTGTTATTTTCTTTAAATCTTATTAAATTATTATTCTTAAATGCTAAATCTTCAGCTATTTCTACAAATTTATAATTATATAACTTTTCTTCTTTTGATCCTGTTAATTCTTTTACAAGCATATAATCCTTTGTCATATCTAGTACATTAACATCTGATAATTTTATATTTAAATCTGCATCTAAAACATATTCTTTTGAATCTAATTTAGCAATATAAGTTTCAGATATAGTCTTATATATTAAAGTATCATAATCCTTAGTTAATTTTTTCTTTGTTCTATCTTCAATATCTGTATTTCCTTCACTATCTGATGAAACTATATTATATTTTCCATTTTCCTTAACTATATAGTTATTTTTTCCAGCTGGTCTTATTTCTTCATATTTATATGGTAAAATTTCTTTTCCATTAAAGTTTTGAATTCCGTATTTTGAATTTTTAGAGATAATCATTATACCTTTTTTTGTTATTTGTTCTATACCATTTGGTGCTGATGCTACTCTTTTCCCTGTTAGATCATATACTTCTTTAACTCCAGATTTTGTAGCTACCACATAATCATTAGATTTTACTTTTTCTATACTATCATATTCAGTTTTTAATACTTGCACTCCTCCTGCTGAAAATACCCCTTGTTTATTTTCAAAAACCACTTTATATGAAGTTTCACTATTATCCCATATTGGTTCTACACTTTTATATATTGTACTTACTGTATAATTTACAGTATTAGTGTTTACAACTCCAACTTTTCCATCTTGTTTTACTAATACTTTACCAACTATATTTTTCATTGGTTTTATTTCATCAAATTTAGCTTCAAATTTAACTGTACCTTCAAAATCAGCTAATCCGTATTTATTTCCTTTTTTAAAAGTTAATAAATTCTTATCGTATGTTTGATCTTTTGAATCATACTCAATAGGTTTAACTTCTTTTAAATCTTTAAAAATTTCACTTTCATTATTATTTATAACTTTTGTTTTATATACTTTTTTTTCTTTATCTTCTACTTCTGTAGTTATAAATACAGGCTTTTGCTTGTCTGGAATAGTAATCATTTCGTCATATTTATTTTGAATTACAACTTCACCTTTAGAATTAATAACACCCCATTTGCCATTTTCATAAGAAGTAAAATATCCTATACTATTTATTCTTTTTATACTAAATTCCTTAGATTGTTTTTGATACATCCCAAATAATTTATAACATCCAAATATTATTATAGGTATTAATAAAACTATAACTACTTTTTTTATATTTAATTTAGGTGAATCTTCTTCTTTAAATCTACTTCCTGTTCTAGGCATATATTCTCCTTTTAATATCTATTAGATTTTAAATTTCTTTAGAATTATCGGTATTAATTCTTTTGGCAATTGTTTTTATACTAATATTACTATTTTTAAATTTATCTTTTAAGTTATTAAGTACACTCTTTTTTTCTTCTTTTAATCTAATTTTTCTAATTTCATCAACTTTTATTTTATACTCATTTTTTAAATTTAAAATTAATTTTATTATATATTCTTTTTTCTTTTCTTCTTTTAACTCATTTTTGCTAATTTTTCTTGCTTCTTTTACTTTTGATGCATATGTATCAACTAAAATTTTATTAAACAAGTTTGCATCACTAATAAAATTATAATCTTCTTCATTTACAATTACATTATTTTTAATGTATATATCATAAATTTTTTCAATTTCTAATTTTTTGTAATCATTTTTTAAAAATTCTAAATATATATCCTCAATTATATTACTGTAATATACTAATTCTTCATATAATTTAAATTTTTCTTCTTTATTATCATTATCATCTTCATCATTACTATTAAAATTATTATAGTTTAAAACCATATCTTTTAATTCTAAAATATATTTTTCTTTTCTCAACTCTTTAAATAAAGCTTTTTGCTTATCTATTTTTTCTATTCCTAGTTCTTTATCTGTATATTTATTAGAATATATTTCTTTAATTTTTTTATCGTATTCGTTTTTTAACTCAACTTCTTCTACACTATCTAAATCAACTTCTAAATCATCACTTAATTTTAATGTTTCTTCTTTTTTTATATTATTTTCACTTTCTAATACTTCTTCAAAAATAACATTTAATTTTGATTTCCTTTTTTTATTTTCAATTCTTCTTTCACCTTCTGTTGTTAATACATTTCTTGCATTTACAACATTAGATTTAATCATATTATCTTGTATAAAGAAATATAAAATTGCTGAAGATAATCCTAATATATAATATGTATCTATTTCTTCTTTTAATATGTAAATTGCTATTAAATTAATAAAAATAAGCATAATTGTAGCATATAACTTTTTACTCATTCCAATAACTGAAAATAGCAATACAAATATTTCAAGAACAATTAAACTAACTGCAGTTCCTAAAATCATTTGGCATAATAAATATGACAATAATGCAGATACTGTACCAAATATAACTCCTCTTTTCATTGAATAGTAACCAATTAATACAATTGTTAAAACTATCATAAAATTAATCAATATCGGAAAAATTAATACTGCTGTAACTAAAGAAATTTGATATATTATCATTTTAGATAAATCCTCTTCTTCAGAAACAATTATTTCTGTATTCAAAATATATTTTAATCCATTCACTAACAATTTATATCCAATATATAATCCTAATGCTATTGATAAAGATTGTATAAATCCAATAAATGGTGCCACCATTAAGATGATTAAAATCATCATATAATTAGAAACTTTTTTTTCTTCATTTCTTCCGATTAATGGAAACTAAAGGTTTTATTAGTATTGTTGAAGAAATAAAATATATTAAATACACAAAATATATTAAAAATGAAATAGGAGAACTTACTATAATTCCTATAATTGACATTACTATAATTGGGGCAAGTGGTAAATTAGAAGCATAACAAGCAGTTAAAATTGCTATTGCTCCTACCGGTATTCTTTCTATTGTTATTGTTGATAATAATACGATTACAATAAAATATATTCCCTTATTTATTAAATTAATCACTCTACCTTTATCCTCTAAAATATTCACCAAAATTTCCCCTTATTTATGTGTATTTTTAATCTATATTTAAGCTTTTTTCATATGTTAATTATATTATAATTAGTCAATATTTTCAAACAAAAAGAAAGTAAAATTTTACATTCACTTTCTTTTTTGTAACATTATATATTATTAAAAATTTTTACTCATCAAAATAAATAATTTTTCCATATATCCTTTATTATTTTCTACATCACGTTTTTTGTTTTTAATATCATCTATTTCGTCTGTTATTATTCCGTTAATTGGTGTTTCTAAGTATTTTAACATTCTTGCAGAATCATTTATTGTCCAAACATACACTTCTTTATTCTTATTTTGAGCTTTTATAGCTAAAGAATTATTATATGAAAATTCTTCTATTACATAAAAATCTACTTTATCATTAGCAAAATTACCAAACTGTATTGGAATAACATATCCTGTTTTAATTTCAGGAGCCTTCTTTTCTATTTCATCCATCACTTTTAAATCTAAAGACATACAAGGATATTCTTTTTCTATTCCTAATCTTTTCATTTCAGAAATAAATAAATCAGAATAATTTTTAGGTTCTCCACCATGTAATTTAATTTCAACTAATAATTTTATATTAACCTCTTTTGCTTTTTTTACAAATTCTTCAAAAGATGGAATTTTAGATTTAAATCCTTTTTGATAAATTGGTAAATTATGTATCTCATCAAAAGTCATATCTTGAACTCTTTTATTTACTCCTGCCAATCTTTTTAAATTATAATCATGCATTACTATAAATTTTTTATCCTTTGTTAAAAGCACATCCATTTCCACTAAATTTGCACCTGCTTTTTTAGCTTCTTCTAAACCTTCTAAACTATTTTCAACTGCATATCTAGTATAACCTCTATGACCTATAACCTTAAGATCTGAATTAATTCTTGTATTAAATGTAACATATGCAACATACCCTATTATCCCTATAACTAAAAATACAACCGTATAAGTACCTATTTTAGTTCTCAAACTTTCCCTAACTGGAATAAGTTCTCTCTTTTTAATTTCTTCATCTAGGTTTTTAGATATATCCGTATCATCATAATTATTATTTAAAAATTCCACTATTACTATATAATATGCTAATTTTGAATACATCTTAAAGAAAAATATAATTATATTTATTATCGTTATATATACCGTTTGATAATATAAATCATTACCACTTCTATTTATAAAAGTAAACAATACTGTTAATCCGATTACAAATACCAAAAATATAACAGTCAATATTAATTCAAAAATTGATATAACAGTTAATATTTTAAATATATTCTTATTTGTAAGTTCTATACTTTTTTTAATATTCGATAATATACAATTATCATTTAATATGATTAATGGCATTAACAACATAAATCTTAAATTTAAATATAAAACTCCAAACATTATTGTATAGTACCAAATTTCTCCGGTTAAAGTTTTTGTTATTTCTCCTGATATAAATTTAGGAATATACAATTGTTCAGTAAATACTGTTCCTGCTCCAAGTCCTGCAATAGGTATTGAAATAATTAAATAAAATATAAAAAATATAAATTGTCTATTAATTATTTTTCTTATAGCTTTTATTGTTCTTTTCAATGTATATCCTAAAGAATAATATTTATTATTTATACTTCCATGTATCATCAAACTTAAAAACGCAAATTCAAATAACATAAAAAATGAAAATACAATAAAATAAAAAATAATAACCATAAATCCTAAAGGATTTGTAATCATTTTTAATATATTCGTTTTGTCTAAATTAGCTTGACCAGAAACTATCAATAATAATTTAAATATACCACTTAGAACAATACTTCCAAAAAATGCCATTAAAAGTTGCATCAAAGCTGCATTTTTTACATATCTAAATTTATTATGATTAAGATTTTGGTATGATAATTTAAATAATTCCTTATATGTCATATTTACTCCTATTTTTCAAAATCACTTATTTAAAATATCATAATTATATACTTTTTTCAATTTTTCAAATTATAAATATAAGAAAAAAGACGGATACACCGTCTTTTTTTATCTTATTATTAAATTAATTAAATAAATTATTTATTTGATTTTTTTAGTTTAAATGTTGAATATACTGTGTATAATGAAACAAAAACTAATGAAATTAATAATAAAGAATCATCTTTTAACCCTGCATATGGTAATTTATTTTTATTCACTATAGAATTTACTAAAACTTCTTTTTCATCTTTTTTAGAATCTACATTATTTTCTTTGTTTTCTTCTTTTTCCTCTTTATTTGTTTCGTTTATATTTTCTTCTTTTTTATCTTCTTTATTATAATATTCTTCTAAAGCTTTATTATATTCTTCTTCTGCATTTACTGCATCTTCATGCTCTTTTTCTACAGCTTCTTCATATTTTTCATCTCTATTTGCTTCTCTTCTATAATAATCTTCTAAAATACTATTATATTCTTCTTCTGCATTTACTGCATCTTCATGTTCCTTTTCTACAGCTTCTTCATATTTTTTATCTATTTCATCTTTATCTATTCTTACTAATACCTTATAATCTCTTTCTCTTTCAGCAAATTTTACAGGTAATGCTATTGTTTTTTCTGAATTATCGCTAAATTTTATTGTTACTAATAATTCTTGTTTTTCTTCTGGTTCTACTGCTGTTACTACTACATATTGATCTTGATCATATAATCTTTTATCAATATCTTTTTTCACATAGTATCTATTCTTTGCTTGTTTATTTGGAATTACATCTAAAACATCAAAGTCTTGACCTGATTTTTTGTATAATTGTTTTGTTGAATCGATTACAGAAACTTTTTCTGCTCCTCTAGCTATAGATATTTCTTTTATATCTGCTGGTAAATTAGTAATAACCTTTTTTATATCTTCTTTTGTAATTGCAGATCCACCATTATCGTATCTAACAATTTCTCCTGATATATTTTCTTTAAATGATGTTGCTTGGCTCATTATAATTGATACATATCTTGTTTTAGCAAATTGTTCCACTGTTTTTCCAACTAAATATTTAATATCAACATATTTACCATCAACTTTTCCATTTTCTGTAATTTTATATGTTCCATCTTGGCTTTTTTCTATTCTACCTTTAGGATCTTGAACATCAACATTTTTTCCTTCATCATCTTTTATTTCAAATGATAATGGATTTGCTGGTGTTATTATAACTTCTGATGAAGCATTTACATTAGCTAAAAATAATATTGATAATGCTAAAAATGTCACCATTGCTACTAATAAAACTTTATTTTTCATCCTTCCCCCTATTTAAATCTGTATTATGTATACAATTATATTATACTACTTTTTTGATATATTGCAAGTTTTAGGTATATGTACAGTATTTTGAATAATAAACACAAAAAATACACAGTATAAATATATACAATCTAAGTGCAACAGTAAAAATTATAAACATAAAAAAAGAATCCACATGTTAAACTATTTATTTAACTTTTCGGATTCATTTCACTCAGCATATTTTATATTAACTATACTCTTAGTTTTTTTATTTCTTTAAATTCTTCTTTTAATTTTTCCAATTCTTCTTTTCTTAAATCATATGTTTTTTTACTATCTTCTAAATAGATTGGAGTATTTTCTACTTCTTCTGTTCTTGTTAAATACCCTTTTGTATATGCTTTAAAATATTCTATTCTATCATTAGTTTTAGCCGTAATATATTTATCATACATTTTTTTGGCTAATTCATATCTCTTAATTTCATTTGCTAGATTATTTACATTTAATATTTTTTCATATATTTCTTGTTCTACTTCTTCTTTAACAATTTTTACAAGTGCTCTTACAATTTTCGGATTATTTTTCCCATATCTTTTACCAAATAACCCATTTCTTCCTTTACTAAATTTTGTAGGTTTTGTATTTTCTATCAATATTTTCAATGTATCAACCCTACTAATTTGTTGTTTGTACTGTCTTTTATTAGTAATTGCATCATATTCATCAGCAACTCTAATTATCTGACCTTCTATTAATATTTCATTACCTATAAGCCCATTCGGATAACCTGTTCCATCTAAAGCTTCATGATGATATAAAGGTCCTGCTTCATAAGGTCTTAATTTTAAATCACTTTGACAAATATTATAACCAATAGTTGTATGTGATTTCATAATTTCATATTCTTCTTCCGTTAATTTACCTGTTTTTTGCAAAACTTTAGGTGGAATAAATATTTTCCCTATATCATGAACATAAGCACATATTGTACAATATATTGTAAATCCTTCACTCATATTCATCTCTTTACATAGTTTATTAGTCATTTCTGCAACACCTTCTGAATGCTTTCTTGTAAATGGATCTAATGAATCTAATATTTTTAATTGATATCTTATTTCCGGACTTAAATTATATGTTTTTATTACTTCTGTACTGTAAAAATCTAGTTTTTCTTTCATATTTTTCTCTTTTCTTCTTTTGTATTATTTATTATTTAATATCCACTCTAATATTTGAACAGCATTTGTTGCTGCTCCTTTTCTTGTGTTATCTGCAACACACCAGAAATTTAGTCCCTTATGATCTTGTATACTTTCATCATATCTAAGTCTTCCGACAAATACTTCATCTCTTCCTTCTGCATATTGTGCTAATGGATATTTATTATTTGTAACATCATCTTCTAATATTATTCCATTAAATTCTGATAATTTTTCTTTTAATAATTCTAAATCTATTTCCTTTTTACATTCAACATTTATACTTTCTGAATGTGCTGATCTAATAGGAACTCTAACTGTTGTTGCTGTTACTCTTAATTTATCATTTCCTAATATTTTTCTACTTTCATTAACCATTTTCATTTCTTCTTTTGTATATCCATTTTCTAAAAATACATCAATATGTGGTATACAATTTTTTATTATTGAATATTGAAACTTTTTATATGGTAATCCTTTAATTGTATCTTCTAAATCTTGTATTCCTTGCATACCCGCTCCTGAAACAGCTTGATATGTTGAATATACAACTCTTTCAATTCCAAATAAATCATCAATAACTTTCAATGGCAACATTGCTTGAATTGTTGAACAATTTGGATTTGCAATAATTCCTTTATGGCTTGCTATCTTTTCTGAATTTACTTCAGGAACTACTAATGGTACATCTTTATCCATTCTAAATTCACTACTATTATCTATTACTATTGTCCCATATTTTTGAGCTATTGGTGCATATTGTCTACTTACACTTCCACCTGCACAAAAAATAGCATAATCCACCTTATTATCTTTAAAGAAATCCTCTGATATTGCATATATCTCATATTCCTTATTCATAAATTTTATCTTTTTACCTTTAGATCTTTCACTGGCTACAAAGAAATATTCATCAATTGGTAGATTCCTTTCTATAAGTACCTCTCTTGCCACATTACCTATTAATCCTGTTGCTCCTACTAGAGCTAATTTTATTTTTTTCATATTATCCCCTAATTATTTTAAGGATTGCTATATCGAATAATTATATTCAAAGTAGCATAATAAGATATTATAATTAACACCTTATTCTTTATATCTATTATACCAATTAATTAAAGAAAAAAACTAGTATTTCTAGTTTTTTCTTTAATTATTCTATATTAAATTAGTATTTATTTAAATATTATTTTTTATTAACAAATTTTATCTTATTTTGACTTTCTTTATCTTCATTTAATGTATCAATAAAATCTTCAAATACCTTTAATTTATTTTCTGCCAATTCCTTGCTCTTTTCTTTTACACCAATATAGAATTTTAACTTTGGCTCTGTACCTGAAGGACGCATTGCAACAAAAGTATCATTTTCTAATTCTAAATATACAACATTAGAGTTTGGTAAATCTGTTTTTGTTTCTTCTTTTGTGTCCATATTTATAATTTTTTCTAATTTATAATCTCTAACTTCTACTATTTTATATTCTCCAATTTGTTTTGGAATATGTGTTCGTATATTTTCCATTATTGAAGCAATTTGTCTTTCACCTGCTTCTCCTTTTAGTGTAATTACTTTTGTATTTTCTGCAAAATATCCATATTTCTTATATAAATTTTCTAGTTGTTCTAATAATGTTATTCCTTTATCTTTATAATATGCAACCATTTCCATAGCTAAAGCAGATGCAACTACTCCATCTTTATCTCTTGCATGTGTTCCATATAAAAATCCATAACTTTCTTCAAATCCAAATATAAAGTTATATGAATTATCATTAGACCAATTTTTAATATAATCTCCCATATATTTAAATCCAGTTAATGTTTCAAAATAATTCACATTATATTCTTTTGCTATTACTTTTGTTAAATATGTTGAAACTATTGTTGAAACAACAGCAGGATTTTCTGGTATTTTATTTCTTTCTTTTAGATTTGATAATACATACTCTAACATTAATGAAGCCATTTGATTTCCTGTAAGTGGTACAAAATTATTATTCTTATCTTTTACCATCATTCCAAATCTATCACAATCTGGATCCGTTCCAAAACATACATCTGCATCTACTTCTTTTGCTAATTCAACAGCCATTTTTAATGCTCTAGGATCTTCTGGATTTGGAAATTCAACTGTTGGGAAATTTCCATTAGGTAATTCTTGTTCAGGTACAACATATAAATTCTTATATCCCATTCTTTTCAATATTCTTTGTACTGGTAAACTTCCAGTTCCATGAATAGGTGTATATACAATTTTTACATTTTCTTTTATATCTTTTAGTTCACTATTATTAATAGAATTTCTTTCAATAGCTTGTAAAAATCTTTCTTCTACTGCATTACCTACTATTTGGAATAATTTTTGCTTTTTAGCTTCTTCTAATGTCATCATATTTACGTCTGAAAACTTTTTAATACTTCTTACTTCTTTAATTATTTCTTTATCAACAGGAGTTACTATTTGCCCACCATGACTCCAATATACTTTATATCCATTATATTCTGGTGGATTATGACTTGCTGTTATCATAATTCCTGCTGTTGTTTTAAGTAATTGTACTGCATATGATAAAATTGGAACAGGTCTTTCTTTATCAAATAAATATGTTTTTATTCCATTAGCATTTAAACAAAGTGCTGTTTCAATAGCAAATTCTTTAGAATTATTTCTTGTATCATAAAGAATAGTTACCCCTTTATGCTCAAGTCCTTTCTTTATAATATAATTTGCTAATCCTTGTGTTGCTTTTCTTATAACATATTTATTCATTCTATTTGTTCCAGCTCCCATTATACCTCTAAGTCCTGCTGTTCCAAACTCTAATTCTTTATAAAATCTATCTCTAATTTCTAATTTATTTCCTGAAATTGATTTTAATTCTTCCTTTGTTTCTTTATCAAAACTAGATTCATTTAACCATTTTTCATAATTTTCTTCTGCTGTTTTCTTAATAATATAATCATTATATAATTTTCTTGCAGTTTCCGGACTATCTGAACCAGTAGCATTTTTTAATGGTGCAAATTCATCTTCTCTCTTTACTCTTAATACTAATACATCTTTTACCATTTCAAAAGCATCAAATATAAATGATTCAAATTTATAAGCATTTGGTTTTTCAGCTCTTACAACTTCTCCATTTTTATTTAAATAATCTGCTTTCTTATGTGCTGTATGATATGGCAATCTTTTTTCACATATTTCTTCCAAAGTATCAACAGAGAATAAATGAAGAAGTGCATTTAAATCACCATAAACAAGTGAACCATAATCATCTCTCATATTTGCCATTTCATCTGTTATTTCTGTATATTCAATAACTCCAATTCTCTTATTCTTTTTACAAAATACTCCTGCTTTTTCTTTTGGATCTGTTTTTTCAACAGATTTAACTGCTATTTCCATATTATTAGAAGCAGCCATCCCTATAAGTAATGGATCTACGGAATTAGCTAAAACATTATCAACTCCTGATATAAATACCCACTTAAATCCTTTTTCCTTCATTTCATCTAAGATACCTGTTCTTTTTAAAGTATTTAATGTTCCACCATGCCCATCAGAAGCTTCCTTAATCAATCCATTTTCTTCTAACAATATATTTCCTTCTTCAGAAATCATTGGTAATTTACCTTGAATAAAGAACTTAATATAATTTTTTGGATAATCAAAATAATTATTTTCTTCAAAAAACTCCAATGTTTCCTTGTAATTTTGTTCTGAAGTCATAATATACCAATTTATAAAAGTATTGTATTTTTTAACTGCATCCTTTAAATGCTCACATAAAAGTTCAAATAATGATTTTCCATCTTTTAACAATTTGTATGTACCTTTAGGTCCTTCATGTCCAAGCCTTGTTCCTTGACCACCAGCCATAGTAATTACAGCTAATTCTTTATCTTCAATTATACTGATACCTTTTTTTATATAACCTACTTTTTCATTTTCAGTCATCTTATCTTTATCAACATATTCAGTTGGCTCAATATCAATATCTTCAAATACAACATCACTTTTTGCTTTTTTGTATAATTCTTTCATTAACTCAAAATCAATATTATTAATTTGATCTATTAAATATTTTTTTTCAGAATCATTTAAATTATCATATTTTAAAAGTAAATGTTCTTGATTATATTTTTTTAATTTTTCTTTTATTTCATTTATATCTATATTCATTAACTCCTCCATCATTACCTTTAATATATGTTAATAAAAATAAAAAGTCAAAAAGCCTAAAAAACAAGTGGCTCTTATGATTGAGGCCACTTTTAGTATTTTTGTTATATTCTTTTAATATTATTTTATTTATAATTAATCCAAATCAATATAATCTTTATTTGCTCCTACTGATACTATTTCTGGTAACATTTGATAATTATCTTTACTTATCAAACTGTTTTCTTTTAACTCATTATTTATATATATTTTTCTATATACATAAGAAATATATCCATTACGTCCACTTTGAATTATCTTTCTTTCTCCATCTTTTAAAGAATTAGTTGGTAAATATTTTGTAGTAAACTTTTCAGTTTCCTTTTTTTCTATATTAAGTTCAACTTTTTTATTATTTTCTTTTTTTCCAATCAATCTAAATCTAACCCCATCATTTTGATTTATAGTTTCTATTTTTAATCTATTAGGTGTATTATTTTTAAATTTCAAATCATAAGTCCCATAGTATATTGCAGAATCTAATCCAGGTTCTTTATATTCTACTATATATCTATGTGGTAATCTTTCTTTTGTTTCATATCCTGATCTTAATATTCCTTCATATATTCCAGATGCCACAAAAGAAATTCCTCCTCCAATTTCATTTGACACTCCATTATTAATATACATAGGTGCACTAACAAATCCACGATTTTTAGTCCTTTTACCCAATGTATCATTAAATGAAAATACTTGTTCAGAATCAACAATTGTTCCATTTAAGTCATTTGAAGCAATTTTAATATTCACTTTTGAATTCTCATCCATATTTTCTGTAAATTTAATAACTTTATCGTAAATAATCTCATTACCTACTTCTTGATTTTTAAGTATTCCATTATTTTCTTTTAGCATTTTTTCCGTTATCTTAGCATCTACTCTTTTTAACTTTACTAAAATAAAATCTTCAGCTTTTAGATAAAGTTCTCTCAATTCTTCTATATTTTTTTCTGGTTTATACCCATTTTCTTCTTTTACTATTATCTCTGACATATTTTCATTATTTTTATTTAAATATGCATCTTTCGGCTCTTTAACCATAAAATTATATATTTCTTCAAACTGCATACTACTAGATATTACATTTAATACAGGTAATGTATCTATTTGCTCATAATTGTTTATTTCTTTAAATTTATTTAATACTTTATTATTAAACTCTATTTTATCTAAACTTTTTTCGTTAGTATTTTTATTTAATTTAGCTTCCATTTTTTCAAAATTAAATTCTACTATTTTTTTACTGTTACCTTTTAATTCTAAATTAACCTTTTCATATATATTTTCTAAATTTTCTTTTTCATACTCGAATTGTATTTGAAAATCATATTTTTGAAAATTACTTTGTTTTTCTTGTATCTCTCTATTTTTCTTTTCTATGTCATCAATAATATCATCTATATTATATTTAATATCAAGATCTTCACCTTTTATTCTTAATTCTTTATCCTCAACTCTAAATACAGCTTGCTCTTTTAAACGTTTTAAATATATACCATCTAAAAAATTTTTAAGTTCTGATTTACCTGATAAATTTGATATGCTCATTCCGTTTATAGTGATATTATTAGAATAATATTTTTCTCTATTATTTTCTTTTTTATTTACCCAAAAATATATAATCACTAAAGTAATAATAGTTAATATAATTGCAATTAATACTATAGGAATTTTATAATCTTTATCCGATATATTATTATTTACATTTTCAAATAATGTATTCTCTTTTTTATTAGGTGATACTCCTATTCCCATATTCTTTCTCCTAAAATTATATTATATTAAGAATTAACTTTATTCAATAATTCTATTACCTTTATAATGCAGTTTTTAAATATCCTATTAAATCAAAAAAAGATGGTTTCCCATCTTTTTATTTATTTCCTTTTTTATATTCTATATATTCATCAAAAGTACTTTCTTTTATAAACACTTTTTCTCCTGTTAAATCAATAACCTTATTTGCAACTGTTTGTGCCAATTCATGGTCATGTGATGAAAATAGTATTACTCCTTGGAATTTTTCCATAGCAGTATTTAATGTTGTTATACTTTCCATATCTAAATGATTTGTAGGTTCATCAAAAATTAATAAATTAGCTTCTGATAACATCATTTTTGACATCATACATCTAACTTTCTCTCCTCCAGATAAAACTGAAACTTTTTTAAGTGCTTCTTCTCCAGAGAATAACATTCTTCCTAAAAATCCTCTTACATATGTTTCATCTGGATCTTTTGAAAACTTTCTTAACCAATCAACTATATTTTCATCTGTATCAAAATATTCTGAGTTATCTTTTGGTAAATATTCTGTTGTAATTGTTTTTCCATATTCTAAAAATCCTTTATCTGGATTTATTTTCCCTGATAATATATCAAATAAATTTGTAACTTTATTTTCATTTTCTGCTACAACTAATATTTTATCTCCTGCATTTACAGTAAAAGCAACATCTTTTATTGTAGCTTCTCCATCTTCTTTCCAAATATGATTTACTTTTAAAACTTCTCTACCTACTGGTCTTTCTACTTTAAAATCAATATATGGATATCTTCTATTTGAAGCCACTATTTCATCTAACTCTATTTTCTCTAAAGTTCTTTTTCTTGATGTAGCTTGTTTTGCTCTTTGTGATGCTCCAAATCTAGCAATAAAGTCTTTTAATTCTTTAATTTTTTCTTCTTTCTTCTTATTTGAATCCTTCATTTGTTTTTGCATCAATTGATTTGATTGATACCAAAAATCATAATTCCCTGGGAATATTTTAATTTTTCTATAATCAACATCTGCAATATGTGTACATACAGTATTTAAAAAGTATCTATCGTGAGATACAACAATAACTGTATTTTCATAATCTATTAAAAAGTCTTGTAACCATTCAATCGCATTAATATCTAAGTCATTAGTAGGCTCGTCTAATAATAATACATCTGGATTTCCAAATAATGCCTTTGCAAGTAATACTTTAACTTTATCTTTAGGTTCTATTTGATTCATTTCTCCATATATCTTAGATTCATCAATTCCTAATTCAACTAACATTTTTATAGCATCTGTTTCTGCATTCCAT
The DNA here is from genome assembly GCA_013333105.2 of Clostridiales bacterium. Lineage (GTDB taxonomy): Bacteria > Bacillota > Clostridia > TANB77 > CAG-508 > JABCPO02. The sequence goes on from JABCPO020000002.1 coordinate 16,111, forward strand.
CCATCTAATTCTGCAAATCTTTCTTCTAATCTTGCTGCAATCATTCCATCATTTTCATCAAAATCAGGTTTTGCATATATTTTTTCTTTTTCTTGCATTATGCTATATAATTCTTCATTACCTCTAATCACTACATCTAAAATTCTTTCATTTTCATAAGCATAGTGATCTTGCCCTAATACAGATATTCTTTCTCCCTTTCCAATAGAAATCTCCCCTTTTGTTGGTTCTACTTCTCCAGAAATTATTTTTAAGAATGTTGATTTTCCTGCACCATTAGCACCTATTAAACCATAACAATTACCTTTTACAAATTTAATATTAACATCTTCAAATAAAACTCTTGAACCATATTGAAGTGTAATTCCTGTAGCTGTTAACATATATCCTCCTTTATTTTTATTCTATTATTTCTAATTTTATAAAGTTCTCCATCAATCTTTTTAATCCAACTTTTTCAAACTTTATTTCTATAATTCTATCTTCACTTTCAGGTATTATATTTATTATATCACCTTTTCCAAATTTTTTATGTAATACTTTTTGTCCAATTTCATATTTTTGTCCATTATTTTTCTTTTGTTTTAAACTCTCTAAGAACTTATCTGCAGATACAAATTTATTTTCAAATTTTTGATCTGAATTTATATAATTTATTTTGCTATTTCCAAATTCATCAAATGAAATACTTTTTCCTTCATATGAACTTGTTTCTCTTCTTAATTCTTCAATATTTTTTTCAGCTAATTCATCTGGAATCTCTTTTATAAATCTTGAAGCAATACTTGGTGTACTCTTTCCATAAACTGTTCTTCTTCCAGATAATGTTATATTTAATTTTTCTTTTGCTCTTGTTATACCAACATAACAAAGCCTTCTCTCTTCTGCAAGTTCCTTATGATCTAACATTGCTTTAGAAGATGGGAATATTCCTTCTTCTAATCCAATTAAAAATACTGAAGGAAATTCTAACCCTTTGGATGCATGAAGTGTCATCAATGTAACTGTATCATCAGATTCCTCTCCTGTTTCTAAATCACTTGATAATACTTGATTTTCTAAATATGCTTGTAAACTTGCATCTGCTTCTTCTTTTTCAAATTCAATTATAGAATTATATAATTCTTCTAAATTTTCTATTCTATTTTTTGAAATATCATCAGTCTCTGCTTTTTCCCTTAATACTTCCATATATTTTGTGTCTTCTAGTACACCCTTATATATTCTACTTAAAGACATATCATTTTTATTATTTCTATACATTTCTAATGTACTAATCAAATCATATGCTGATACATAAAGTTTATTCATACCAAATTCATTTGCTCTCTTTGTTATATCATACATAGATAATCCTGTTTCCATTGATAATCGAGAAATCTTGTCTAATGTTGTGTTTCCAATTCCTCTCTTGGGTTCGTTTATTATTCTTGAAAACGCTATATTATCAGCTGGATTTTCTATAAGTCTTAAATATGAAATTATATCTTTTATTTCTTTTCTATCCCAGAACTTTAATCCTCCAACCATTTTATATGGTATTCCTTCTTGAACAAAAATTTCTTCTATAACACGGGATAATGTATTCATTCTATAAAGTACTGCAAAATCTGAATATTTATACCCATTTTCTCTCATACTTGAAAGTATACTATCTGCTATAAATCTAGCTTCCATATATTCATTATGCAATTTATTAACCTTTACTATTTCACCTTTTTCACTCTCTGTCCATAACTTTTTATCATATTTGCTTCCATTATTTTTTATAACAGCATTTGCTACATCTAATATATTTTTTGTTGATCTATAATTTTGCTCTAATTTAATAACTTTTGCATCTTTATAATCTTTTTCAAAATCTAATATATTTTGTATATCAGCTCCTCTAAATGAATATATTCCTTGATCATTATCTCCAACAACTGTTATATTTCCATATTTAGATGTAAATAATTTTACAAGCTTAAATTGTGACTTATTAGTATCTTGATACTCATCAACTAATACATATCTAAACTTTTCAGAATACTCTTCTAAAACGTCTGGATTTTCATCTAACAATTTTATTGTTAAGTTTATAATATCATCAAAATCAATAGCGTTATTTTCTTTTAATCTTTTTTGATAGAATTGATATATTTTAAGAACTGTTGTCATATTAAAATCTAACTCAGAAACTGTTATATCTTCTGGATTCTTCATATCATTTTTAAAATTAGATATTTTTGCTTGAACATACTTATCAGTAATTATTTTACTATCAATATCTAAATCTTTTAGTATCTGCTTTATTGCTGTTTTTTGTTCTGAAACATCATATATCGAAAATGATGAATTATAGCCTAATTTTTCAATATGTTTTCTTAATATTCTTAAACATATTGCGTGAAATGTTCCAATCCACACATCATTTGACATTAATCCAATTAAATTCTCTACTCTTTCTTTCATTTCATTAGCTGCTTTATTTGTAAAAGTTATAGCTAATATATTCCAAGGAGCAACTCCTTTTTCATCTATCAAATAAGCTATTTTATGTGTTAATACTTTTGTTTTTCCTGAACCAGCTCCTGCAATTACAAGTGTAGCTCCTTCTGTATTTAATAATGCTTCTTTTTGTTTTTCATTTAATCCTTCAATTATATTCATATATTGCTCCTTATAATTATTTCGCTTTTAATCTTAACATATCTAAAGCATTTTTTCATTAATATATTTACATTAACAAAATTAGTTGATGAAAAAATTCATCAACTAATTTATCTAGTCTTGTTTTCCTTTTAGTTTTTCTGCTCTATCGATTGCAATTAAACTGTCTATCATTTCATCTAAATCACCATTTAAAAAGTTTTCAAATTGGTATATTGTCATTCCTATTCTATGATCTGTTATTCTTCCTTGTGGATAATTATATGTTCTTATTTTTTCACTTCTATCTCCAGATCCAACTTGCGATTTTCTTTCTTTAGCTATTTCTGAATTTTTCTTTTCTTGTTCCATTTCATATAATTTAGTTTTTAAAACTTTTATAGCAGTTTCCTTATTTTGTAATTGTGATCTTTCATTTTGACATTCTACAACTATTCCTGTAGGAATATGTGTTAATCTAATTGCTGATGATGTCTTATTAACGTGTTGTCCTCCAGCTCCTGAAGCTCTAAAAGTATCAACTCTAACATCATTCATATTAAAATCAACTTCCACATCTTCTGCTTCAGGTAAAACAGCAACTGTTGCTGTTGATGTATGAATTCTACCACTACTTTCAGTATCTGGTACTCTTTGTACTCTATGTGTCCCACTTTCGAACTTAAATCTACTATATGCACCTTTACCATTTACTAAAAATGTTATTTCTTTATATCCACCAAGTCCTGTTTCATTTTCATTTATTATCTCAATTTTAAAACCTTTTCTTTCTGCATACATTTGATACATTCTATATAAAGTTGCAGCAAATAAGGCAGCTTCATCTCCTCCAGCCCCTGCTCTAATTTCACATACAATATTTTTATTGTCATTTGGATCCTTAGGAATTAACATTATTTTTAGTTGTTCTTCTATTTCAGGTAAAATATCCTTTGCTTCTTCATAATCCATTTGAGCCAATTCTTTCATTTCAGGATCTTTTAATAATTCTTCAGCTTCCTCTAATTGATCTTTATACTTTTTATATTCCCTATATTTTTCTACTAATTCTGATAATTCACTATATTCTTTTGTTAGCTTAATATAATTTTCTGTATTTGAAGTAACTTCTGAATCTTGAAGCATTTCATTTAATTCTTCAAATCTTTTTTCGATCGCTTCTAATTTTTCGAACATTATTTTCTCCATTCTATAATCTACATAATCCTTATAATTTTACCATTTTATCGTTTTTTTTTCAATTATAATAATCTATTTTCTAAGTTAAAAAAGGACTTAATCTACATTAATTAAGTCCTTTTAAAATTATAGTATTCAAACTTTTATACCATACTATATTATATTACATTAAATTTAAATATACTCTAACAATATCTATAATTATTAAATGTAATGGATAAATACTATATTTAATTAATTGCATTGTTTTAGTTGGTTTCTTTGTTTTTACTTTTGAATAATAATATATTATAGGTAATGCAGCTATTGACCAATATTCTAAACTATATAACTCTATTGTTTTATATACTGCATTTGGAGCAACTGTAACTCCCTTAAATAATATGTATGATGTTACAATTAAAGTCATAGCTACTATTATTCTCTTAAAATCTTTTATATCAATATAATAAAACATAACTGCTAATGCTAATCTATGCCAAATTCCTGACCCTAATAATTCTGCTCCTAAAATTAATAATGCACCCATTATTATCTTATCCATTTTATCTATTTTCTTGCTTGAAATTATTATTATTAGCAAGGCTGCAAACAATAATTCAAAACCAATATTAAGATTTTGAGTGAAAAATACTATTACAGTATTAATCTTAGTGAAAATATCAGCTCCTTCTATAAATTTTAATTTAGAAATACCCGTAATCATTAATGTATAAGGAATTTGAGATATCATAGCAAATACCAATAACCTCATACAATATTTACCTTTTGATTTTGTTCTTTTTATTCCCATTGCTAGCATATACATAAATATAGGCATTGCTATTCTTCCAAATATTGGATTATGTTGCATGTTTGCTGTAATCGCAAATTTAAAAACATGATCCACAAACATACTTAAATACGCTATTATTAACATATTCTCTCCTCACTTTACTTATTAGCTTCATATATATTTAATATTAAATAATCTTTCAGCATTTCAAAATTTAAATTACCTAACGCTTTTTGTTTAACCTTTTTTATAACATTTGTATATATATAATATTCTTCTATATTATAAGCTATTAACTTTTCTAAATAAACAATTAGTTCTTTTATATCATCTTTATTTATAATTTTGTTATATTTACTATAATATATTGATTTTGGCATTCTTTTAACATCTTTAAAAATATCTCTATATATATTAAATTTATTTTCTTCAATATCTTCATTCATTATTAATAAAGAGTTATCATCTTCTATATTTTCTTTTTCATTTAAATATATTTTTAAACATCTTGATTTTATAGTATCTAATATATTATTTGTATTTTTACTTAATAACACAATAACTATAAAATGTGGTGGTTCTTCTAATATCTTAAGCATTGCATTTTGTGAATTTATATTAAGATATTCAAAATTTTCTATAAAATATATTTTTTTATCTAGTAAGAAAGGTTTTTCATATATATTTTCAAATGCTTTTCTAACATCATCCACTTTCATTTCTAAGCCATTTAGAATTTTAAAATCATTTATTATTACATCTTTTATATTTTTTTTAATTTTAGCAATTCTATTCTTTAATTCTTCACATTCGTTTATTAAATCGGTATTAACATCCAAATTTAAATTATCAATATCACTATTAATCTTCTTTAATTGCGAATTAAAGTTATTTACTCCAACCTCATTCAAAAATAGAAGAATTTCTTCTTTAAATTCTTCTATTTTTTCACCATAGAATAAATAACTATGTACTACCTTATTTTTTTCTAATTCATTATTTAAAAAATCATTCAATTCTTGTTTATTCATTTTCTGCTTTTCTTTCTTTAATTTGTCCAATTCTATCTAAAGGCCATACACTTACTACTGCTTTTCCCTCTAATTTTTCTTTTGGTATACATCCAAATTCTCTACAATCACTACTCTTTGCTCTATTATCTCCCATTAAGAAATAGTATCCTTCAGGTACAACAAAATTAGTTAATTTATATGAGTCTGTTCTATTTCCATTAATATATTTTTCTTTTTGAAGCTCTCCATTTACATATACATTTCCATTTTTTATTTCTATCTTATCACCAGGTAATCCTATAACTCTTTTTATTAAGCTTATTTTTCCAAATTCTAGAAGACCATGAATAAATTGCTTATCAATTCCTTCAACTTTATCATATACTGCTTTTGGACTTTCATTGCTTACATATATATTTTCTACTCTAGGTGCTTCGAATGTAGCAATATCACCTCTTTTATAATTTGCTCCAAATGTTCTTATTGTTCTATTAAGCCATAATTTTTGAGAATTTTCTAATGTGGGATACATAGATACTTGTCTTACTGTTGTAAATGTACCTACAAAATACTTTATAAAAAATGCTAATACTAAAGCTATCGCTATACTAAATATCCATTCTAACACTTCATTCTCTACATTATATTTTTTATTTTTTCTTTCTTTTTTAGGTGTCACTTCATTTTCAATTCTTATATCTTTTTCTTCCATTTTTTCCCTTTCTCTTAAATTATATCTTAACCGTTTGAAGCCATTAATAACATTTGTTCTAGATTTATTTTCTTTATCGCTTTCTTCTTAATTTGTTCTTTCTCTTTATTTGCTTGAACTATTAAATCAGCAAATGATATTTTTCTAACTTTAGATCCAACTTCTTTTATTTCTAATTCTTCTGTAAATTGTTCTGTTAATTTTATTACTTCGTTCTTAATCTTTTCTTCTTTTATTTCTCTAATATTTATAATATTGCTATTACCTTTTTCTGCAATTATTACTTCTAACTCTTTATTATTTAAGTCTTCTCTATTTTTTGAGACAGGTATTTTTTCACCTTTTATTTTAAACGCTTCTCTCATTATTAAGAATGATAAATCTATTTTTTTCTTAGCTTGCTTTTTCTCTTCAATAACTTTTAAACGTTTTTCATTATTTATTTCTAAGTTTATTTTATCTTCTTTTAACTTTTGAGATTCTTTTACAGATAATAATATTTTTTCTTGTAATCTATTTAATGCAGTAATAGTTCTACTTGTTGCTAGAAGTTTTGAATTTATTTCATATTCTTCTAATATATTTTCTATTTCTAATACTTCATTATAATGCTTTTCTTCATTAAAATCTATTTTTTTATCTTTTAAGACATTTATAACAGAATTACTAAATAAATTATAACTATTACCTAAAAGAATTTTCTCTGAATAATCATTATTTATTTCTTCATTTTTCTTAGCTAAATATGAGACTTTAGAATTTAAATTTGCTTCTTTAAACATAGGACTTATAACTAATCCTTTTTCAACTCTATAATTTAATACATCATCAACTTTTTTTGAATTTGTATTAAATAGTTCTAATAATTTAAAGTCATCTTCTGTATTTTCTAATTTAATTTCTCTAAAATCATCAATTCCCTGCTCACCAGAATTTAATAATTCTAAATTAAATTTTCTTATATTTTCTAACTCTTTATATTGCTTTTTTATATATAATGAACTTTCTCTTTCTGTTATTACCATATAAACTATATATGTAATAATTAAAATACCAAGAATTCCAACTAAGATTCGTATTACTAAAGATTCATACATCATATATGTTTGTATATCTAATGCAGCCATAGAAACATTATCTATCAACATTAATATTGATAGCACACTTATACTGTATCCCCTTTTCTTTAAAAATCTTAGTATCTTTCTCATCCTTAGTATCCTCTTTAATTTATTATTTTATTATTTAATTTTTTTACTATTTATAGCAGTTTTAAATCTTAATACAACTTCTGTTCCTTTACCAAGTTCACTTTTTATATCAATTTTACCACTATTTTTATCCATAATTTCTTTTGCTATAGCAAGTCCTAGTCCACTTCCTCCACTTTTTCTAACTCTTGAACTATCTACTCTGTAAAATCTCTCAAATACTCGTGGTAAATCTTCTTTTGATATTCCTATTCCATTATCTTTAACTTTTACATATACATCTCTGTATAAAAATCCTACATATACTTCAATTATTCCATTTTCTGGTGTATATTTAATAGCATTAGATATTATATTTGTTATAACTCTAATTATCCCGGATTTATCACCATTTATATTAGGAATATTAGCTGTAACATAGCATTTTAACTCTATATTTTTTTTATCAGCTTCTTTTTTTAATATTTCTACATATTCTTTTACTATTTCTGAAACATCAAAATTAGTTTTACGTTTTTCATTATTTTCTTTATCATACTTTGATAATATTAGTAAATCTGTAACTAATTCAGACATTCTATTAGCTTCATTATTTATCTTACTTATAAAATATTGAACAGTTTCTTTATCCGGCATCGTATCTAATATTGTTTCAGAATACCCCATTATAGATGTAATAGGTGTTTTTAACTCATGTGATACATCTGCAACAAATTGTTTTCTCATTTGATCTAGTTTAACATGTTCTGTTATATCTTGTATTACCACAACTATTCCATCAATTTTATTTTCATCTGTACTAATAGTTGCAAATAAAACATTATATATTTTATTTTTATTTGTATATACCAGTTTTTGTGAAGTTAATTTTTGTAAATATGATAACTTTTCCATATCTGGTTCTAATCCAAATTTAGTAAATATTGTTTTAAATCTTGCATTTTCATCCACATCTAATGCTTCTTTAGCTGCTAAATTTATATGTGTTATTCTTCCATATACATCAAATGATATAACTCCATCTGTCATATGTAAAAGAATTGTTTCTATCTCATTTTTCTTTCTTGTAATCTCAGAAAGATTATCTTTTAAATCTGAATTCATATCTGAAAACATTTCTACTAAATTATCAATCTGATCTTTTTCTTTATTTGCCTTTAATATTTTTTTTGAAACACTATCACCTTTCAAAATTATTTGTGCACTTTGTACAAGCTCTTGAATAGGTATTAGTATTGATTTTGATAAAACATTACTTACAAGAATAGCTATTATTATAAATATAGCTGAAACCAGAATAGATATATTTTTAATATTATCTACTTTTGTTTTAATATCGTTAACTTTTTCTATATCAATTTCATTTTGTTTTAAAATATCTCTATATACTTCACTTTGCATATATAAAAGACCTGATAAACTAATTAAAATGATCAATGTTAAAAGAATAACTGTTACTACTATTATCTTTTGCGTTTTCTTTAACATTTATATTTCCTTTTATCTATTTTTATTCTTTTCTTTTTCTAATTTACTCATTCTTTTCTTTAATCCATCTTGAATATAATAACCTACACTTCTTTTTTTTATTAAATATTCTGGAGTACCCTTAGAAATTTCAATTTTATCTCTTAGGCGAGCAACTGTAACATCAATTGTTCTAATTTCTCCTACATACTCTCCATATCCCCATACTTTTTTTAGTAAATCTTCTCTTGAAACAACATTCCCAGGTTGAATTGCTAAAAACTTTAATACATCAAATTCTTTCTTTGTAAGTTCAATTTTATTACCTCTAATTGTAACTTCTCTTTTATTTGAATCTATTACTAATTCTCCAATTTCTATTATTTGTTCTTGTTCTTCTTTTTGTAATGTTTTTCTTGTCATTCCTACTTTTCTTAAATTTGCTTTTACTCTAGCAATTACTTCTCTAACTTGAAATGGTTTAGTAACATAATCATCTGCTCCCATTTCTAAACCAATAATTTTATCTGTTTCTTCACCTTTAGCTGATATCATTAAAATAGGAATCTCTTTCATATTTAAATTGTATCTTATTTCTTTACATACAGTTATTCCATCTTTTTTAGGTAACATTACATCTAATAATATTAAATCTGGCTTTTCTGAATCAGTTAAAACAATAGCTTCTTCACCATCTTTTGCTTCTATTACTAAAAAATTTTCTCTTTCTAAGTTGTATGCTAATATCTCTCTTATAGAATCTTCATCATCTACAACTAAAATTTTTCTTTTTACATCTTCCATGATTTCCTCCAAAACTCTTACTTATATTCATCTTTTGTAAATATTAATTATATTCTTCTGTCTATAAAATATGAACTACCTGCTATTTGCTTTGCTTTCTTTTTAACTTGAGCTCCGAAGTTCTCCAATTTCCAATATATTTTTTATATTTTCAGGTTTAATTTCAACAACCCCTATACTTATACTTGTTAGTGGAAACTTCTCTATAATTCCTTTTCTATTTAGAACTTTTAAATATCCTCTTTCTCTGTCTTCTTTTGTAAAAAATTCTAACACATTATTATCAAATTCATTAACTATTTTTTCACAAATATCTTTATATTCTGTTTTATCTATTATTGCTACAAAATCATCTCCTCCAATATGTCCAACAAACGATTTTATTTCTTGACTTTTTGAAAGTATATTTTTTGTAATAATTTTAGATGTAAATTCAATAATCTTATCACCATTACTAAATCCATAGATGTCATTATATGATTTAAAATTATCTAAATCTAAATATAATATTGCAAATATTTTTTTCTTTAATAATCTTCTTTTTATTTCTGATTGTATTTGAACATTACCTGGTAATCCAGTTAATGGGCTAATTCTTCTATTAACATATAATAATCTTAATAAATTCTTTATTACATAATGAATATATTTAATATCATATGGCGACCTTATATAGTACTGAACACCCATTTTTATTAAGTCAACTTTTCTTTTTTTTGATAAATTAGGTGATATTACTATTATTGGTGTAATAGAATTATTATCATCATTTTGTATCATATTAATTATTTTTTCTGTTTTTTCTTCTAATCTTTCTTCATGTATTAATATAAGTGAAGGAATATTTTTTAAAACTTCTTCCATCTCACTAGATTTATTTTTACTAATTCTTATATGCTCTTTATTAAAATTAATTTCTTTTTCTAGCTCATAGACAAATTTAAAATTCCCATCATCTATAACACTTATTTCTTGTAACATAACTCCTCATCTTTTGTATATTTAATTCTATCTATTGTATTACTGCTCCTCCTGGAGTAGTTATTGGGTTTGAAGTTGGTAATGGTCTTGTAGTAGTTCCAGTAAATTCTTTACTTTCATATCCCTCTACAGAAGTTGCCTTAACCCTAATTGTATTATTTCCAAAATTTAATTCCTGTACAATTGTAGAATCCTTTGAATCTGTATCTACATCTGTATATTTTTTACTATACTCTATCCCATTAATACTATATTCTACACTTTTTAATCCAACTGGATGTGTAACATTTATTAATATTTTTGAATTATCAGAATTTACTTTAACATCTATCTTAGGTTTTACAACTCCTTTAAAGTTTTCTTCTTTCTTCATAACATTTCCTGCTGTATCAGTAGCAGTTAAAGTTAAAGTTAAATCTCCTTCTTTAGGTTTTAATTCAAATTTTAATACTGTTTTACTATCTGCTTTTGGCAATAATGTTTCTGCTTTAGAATCTGACCATTGGTATTTAACATCTTTAAGTTCAACATTATCCTTAACTTCTATTGATATAATACCAGAAGTACTATTGATATTTATAACAGGTTTTTCTATATCTTTTCCATTTTCTCTTTCAAATGATTTACTTGAAGTTTCTCTATTTCCTTTATTATCAACAGCTGTAACCGTAATTTGATTACTTCCTGTTGGAATATCAATAGAACTTTCGTTCACTTCATATCTTCCATCTCCATTTATAACTTGTTCTTTTTCTGTATCCCCATTCCAAGAATAAACTATTTTATCAATTGCATTTTTAGCAACCACCTTTAAAGAAACTTTATTGTTTTGTTCTGATATTTCAATACTTATCTTATCTTTAATAGCATTTTGTTTTTTTGTTTCTGCATCATTTTTATTTATTGTATACACAATAAATCCAAAAGCTAAAACTGTTAATATTATTAAAAAAATTGTTAAATATTTCAAAAAAATAACCTTTTTATTTGGTCTATTGAAATCCATATTTAATCCATCAAAATATGTTTCATTATAACTATTAATTCCCTTTTGATTGTACTCTCTATTTTCATTAGATGAATACTCATTATAATAGTTAGAATTACTTATATTTTCAGTATTTTGATATTGATTTTCATCTAAAACTTCTTTTCTTTTTTTACCTTTCCCTTCAAAGTCCAATATTTGATTCATAAACTTTTTACCTCATAATCCTAATTAATAAAAAGTATATCACATCTGTATATTTCAAGTAAACTAATTTAACTATTTATATCATAAATTACAAAATTAATTTACTTTTATTAATTTATATTTTAAATAAAAAAATATCCAGCCTATTGGCTGGATATAAAATCTTAACTTGAGTGAATTTTAATAATCCTTTTTAATTTCTTAAAATTAATTATTTTCTATTTTTCTTTTTTGCAGCTTCTGATTTTTTCTTTCTTTTTACGCTTGGTTTTTCATAATGTTCTCTTTTTTTAATTTCTTGTATAACACCATTTCTAGCGCATTGTCTTTTGAATCTTTTGATTCCATCTTCTAAATTTCCATTTATAACTTTAATTTCTGGCATTCCTTATTTCACCTCCTTTAAAAGTACAATAACATAATTATACTGTCTTATATTTGTTTTTGTCAATATTATTTTTTATCAAAAAATTTCTTTTTATCCACAAATGATATTATTCCAACTGACATTCCTACTGCTACTATACTTAGCATTACTGCTAATGTTTTAGCTTGTGTTACTGAACTTAATCCTGTAGGTGGTGATAAAGTAACATCTTCTGTGATTGATGAATCATGTTCTAAAGCAACTGCTCTAACTCTTCTTTCATCTGCTGAAATATTTGGATCAACTGTATATCCATCATTTGGATTACTTGGTTTAGCTAATTTATTTCCTGGTACAACTCCCTCACCTGTTTCGTTAAACTTATCAAGTGTAGGCACTACATTTCCAGGTGTATCATATGTTCTTCTTCCATTATCTGCATGATACTCTGCTATTTCTGCTATATTTTCAAATGCTAAATCTTTTCTATCTGCTTGGCTTGATATATTTCTATCAATCTTTATTGTCCATCTATGGATATAATCTTTTCCATCTATTTTACCTATGTTTTCTTGTCCTGATTGTTGATCTACAACTTTTGTAGTATCTGAATTCTTTTTCAATAATTCATAAGGATATAATGGTAAAGATCCTTCTTTTAATAGCATTAAGTTTGATTTAATATTTGCATTTTTATTATTCAATGTAGTATTTGATACATTTGTTGTATTTATAGGAACAGTTCCTGAATTTAATGTACTTGCATGAACATTTTCTGTTGAAAGGAATCTATTTGGATTTCCTTGTGAAACTTTTCCTAAATCTTTTACGTAACTTATACCATTTGAGTCAACAATGTCAGCTCTACTATTAGAGTTTGCTGGTGCATTAATTGTCTCTTCTGTAATATTTTGAATTAATCCAATTGCATCTTCTTTTGAACCTGCTTGCCACTTTGAATTTGCTGGATCATTTAAGTTTACCTCTGCATTATTATCTGCTAAATCTATAATATTTGTTACTGTTACCTTAGATACATCCTTTGGATCCAATTTATTTGAATCTGGTGTTTTCTTATCTGAGCTTTCAGCTACATTTTCAGATTGTAATGTGTAATATTCTCTTCCTGCGTAAACTCCGTACTTGTATCTATCAATTTCTTCTGAATTTAATTTAGCTTGTCCTAAATCTAATCCTGTTCTATAAGCTAATTCTCTTTCTCTCTTAAATGCATCTAATTTATTTAATCCTGTTGTTGAATCTATTAAACTATTTGCTTTTGCTTTTTCTATATCAATCTTTCTATCAACCTCTCCTAAATTATATGCAAATATTCCATACTTCACTGAAATAGTTGAATCTTGCAATAATGATTGGTCAACATTTATATATCTAAATCCACCTTTTAAATAATGTCCATTTATATCTGTAGCATTTTTATCTGTTCCGTCTTCGTTATCTGTTCTATCTAATGACATAACATAGTCAACTCCAACAGATTTAGCTGTATCTACAGTTCTCTTAAATCTTACTGATTTCTCAGGTTGTCTTGATTTACCGTATTCAACATTATCTTTATTTACATTTTTATCACTATCTTTTACATTTACTTCTGCATCTACATTATAGTAAATATCTATAGGTTTATCACCATTAGCAGTTGTTAATGTAATTTGTGTTATTTCTTTATCTAATACTAGTTTAGATTTTGGTCTTTCTACAATTCCTAAATCTATCTTTTCAACATTATATCCTAAATCTTTAGCTTCTGATTCTGAATCATTTAAATAATTTCCTTTTACAGCATATAACCAATTATATTCTTGCATTATTGATGCATCTGCAATATCTGGTTTTCCATTATGCTTTTCAACCATTTTTTCATAATGTTCAATACTAAAGTTCATCTTAGGTGTTGTACTTCTTAATGTTGTTAATTGATGCGCTTTATTTAGTTTATCATTATATGTTAATCCAGAAACACTTGGTGTTGTTGATCTAACATTTGATTCACCTTTAAACATATCTGCTAAATCAACGTTAGCATTTTTTACTAAATCAAAATCATTAGTTATTTGAACTCTTCTTAACTCATCATCTCTTAAGTATGAATTATTTTCTCTCTTTGTTCCTTTATCTAACCATGTCTTTAATACATTAAATGACTCTGATTCTGGTTTACCATTATTTGTGTAGAACATAGTATTTTTAAAGTCTAATCCATTATAGTACTTTATGTCTCTCTTATCAGCATCGGCTGTTCTTACTAAATCATCTTTTTCTGTTAAATTAGATGCTTTTTCAATTGCGTCTATAACATTCTTTCCTTGATAATTTGGTAATTTGAATAATGCTCTTCTCTTTTCTGCATTTGGTGTTGAGTAGTCCATTGTAACTACCATATTTCCAGCAGGTACTCCTGTAAATGTATATTTACCATTATCACCTGTTGTTACTGTTGAATCAAATCCTGTAATTTTCTTTAGATTTAATTTAATATTATTTCCAGTTCCAGGAGTATAATCAACTACATCTGGCCATACAAATGGTACATCAACATATTGAACATCTGCTCTTTCAGATTTTTCATTTCCAGGTTCTACTAATCCATGTGCTACTGCATTTCCTTTTTGTACAGATACTCTTTCTTCAAGAGTTAATGGCATTCCTTTAATTCCAGTTTCTTTTCCTTCATCAAATTTACCATCTCCTGTAATTATACCTTTATTTTCTGTATCTCTCTTGTCTTCCCATAAAGTTCCTTCAAGATTTCTTACAAGTTCTTTTCCTTTTTCTGGTATCTTTAATTGAATTGTTGGAGCTCCGTCAGTATCATCTTCATATAATACATTTCCCTTATCTAATCCGTTTAAATCAACATTATCAGGTGCTGATGTATCATCATATTTTCCTGAAGCTTTTCCGTTTAAAGCATTATATGTTGTAAATCTTGCTATTTCTGCAACATTTTCAAATTCTCCTAATTCTAATGCTTTATCTAATTCTTGAATATCTCCATTTGAAACATGTTCTCTTAAAGCTCCTAAAGCTTCTGGTCTCTTAATTGTTCTAATACTATCTGCGTTCTTTACTCTAAATGTTAAGTATAAATCAGCAGATTCATCTGGTTTTAATTCTATTGGATGATTTGGAGACTCTACTCTTGAAGCTGCCATAAATGATGGTATAGCAGTATTTTGCTTATATGTTCCACCTATTTCTCCTTCAAATTTATAATCTGTAAGTCTAAATACATCCTTATCATTTATTTGTGCTATTTCTTTTGGTATAGAAACATCACCTTTTCCACGGTTCTTATATTTTGGTAATCCAATTTCTAAATCTTTTCTTTGAAGATTAATTCCATTTGGATTATCTTTTCCTCCGTGTTCTTCTATTGCTTTTTTATCTTCTGATGGATCAACTTCAATTTCTTTTTTAATTTCTGTATTTACAAGTTCCATCTTGTCATTATAGTAATCATCAACTGCATCAACTCTTACTGTATCTACAGGTGAATCATTCATAATATTAATTCTATACGTTATGAAAACATCTAATGCTCTAGTATCTTCATGACCGGTATTTTGTCCGTCTTTAGCTTGTTCTGCAAGAACTTCACTATCTAATTCTTGTTTTAATTTAGCATCTTGATTATACATAGCTGTTCTATAAATATAGTCAGTCTTGTATAAATCTAATAATTGGTCTTTTTTATTAGCGTCTCTGTTAGCCCATTTCTTTTCTAAATCAATGGCTCCCATTCCTGCTTCTTTTTCTGCTTGTGTAATCATTTCTGTATACATATCTGAGTATACATAATTGTAAGCTTTTTTATTTACTGTAACAATAGCATTATTTAATGATTTTACTAATCCTAAGTTAACTGGTTTTCTCTTCTTTAATCCTAAGTTAATTTTCTTCATATACTCTTTTGAACCATAGTATTGACCCGCTATTTCTTCATAAGCTTCTTCTATAGTTTTATTTTACATATCTGTAAATCTTATCTTTTCATTTGCAGGTAATTTAACTCCGATTTCAATAGTTGAAGAACTCATATGTTTATTTATGTCTACTTTTTCTGTATCTTGTGGCATTTCTTGTATATATTCGCTTGAATATCTTTGAATTCCATAATTTGTTCCATTTGAGCTATCAGAACCTTTATAATTAATTAATCTACTTCCATGCTCTGGAGCTTTATCT
Organism: Clostridiales bacterium; assembly: GCA_013333105.2. Classification (GTDB taxonomy): domain Bacteria; phylum Bacillota; class Clostridia; order TANB77; family CAG-508; genus JABCPO02. Next base: position 32,676 of record JABCPO020000002.1, read on the forward strand.
GCATCTTTAGATGCTAATGTTACTCCTGTTGTTAATTTGCTTCCTTGATTATATGCAGTTTTTCCACCCATTGTTGCATTTGCTTTATTAAATCTATCTCTAGCCCATGTATTTTCAAACGCAAATGAACTTAATTCATATTTCTTCTTATCTTCAGGTGTCGCATTATTAAAGTCAGCTACTGATTTAGCTACATTTGATCCTGCTTCTCCTGCATACTTAGATGCTGCAAGTCCTGTTTCTTGTGTTTGCATTGGAACTACTGGTTCATAGTATAATCCATCATAATCAAATCTAACTTCAAATACTACTCCATATCCTTTGAAATCTTTTCCTGAAATTCCTAATTCTTCTTCAGTAAATCCTATATCGTGGATATCGAATGGTCCATATTCTCCATTTTCATTAGTAAATAATGAATCTTGTTCTACTAATTGACCTGTATTTATATCATATACTCTAGCATATTCTTTTTTAATTATTTCTTTTACATTCTTATTACCATCAAATTTTACAAAGTTTCTCATTACAGTTACTTTTACTTTAGGTAAAGGTATATCTGCTTCTGTTCCTAAAAGATTATCATAACCAACATGTTTCTTATCATTGCTTGATTTATCTTCCCATACTTTTCCACCAAGTGGTAATCTTAATTTTAACTTAATATCATTTTCATCTTTAAAGTTTACTTCAACTGCAACATGTTCTAGCCATCTTAATGCTTCTACTGATATTAATGTTTGTTGTTGTTCAATTATTTCATCATGGTTTTCATCAGTTTTTACTGTTGATTTTGTTCCATCACCTTTTGTTATTCTGAATCCCCATGTATAAACTGGAACTTTATATACTTTTCCATTTTGAACTCCATATTCATAATCTGTTATGAATTTTTCGTAAGTTTTTGATATTACGTTTTCAATATCTGATTCTTGCTTAATTTTTACATTTTGAACTTTTCCTAAGAAAGTCTTGTATTGTTTTCTTTCTCCAGAATGTATCATATATGCAAATTCAAATCTTGCTTTTTTAAGGTATTGTAATGCTGGATCATAATCTATTTCAAAATAGAAATCTTGATTTGGTTTAGGAATTGTTTTATCATTTCCATCTCCACCTTCTTTTCTTATTCTCCATTTTTTAACTTCTGATACCCCTTCTGCTTTTTCAACATCAGCTGTTTGGAATTTATCTGGATCTTGTGCATATTTTTCTAAATCTTCTTCTGTTATTCCTGGTATTTCGTCTCCTGGTATTGATGCAATACCTGTTGATTCTGTTTGTTTACCTTCATGTCCTTTTTCGTATATACCAAATAATTTCATTCCAGTCATTCCAGCAAATATCTTTTCGAAATTACCATCTGCATCTTGTGGTGTTCCTTCTAATAAATAATCTAATTTATATGGTCCTATTAACCATTTTTGTGTTTGTGTATCAAAGTTGACTTTTGAAGATTGTTCCATTGTAGAATCTTTACCTGGTAATACTCTAGGTATATATTTGATTCTTGGATTTACCATTATTCTTTCTTCGCCTTCTTTTCTTCCACCACCACTAGTTGTGATTTTTACATCTGCCCAATATCCTTTTCCTCTTAAGAATCTTGTATATCCATCATCTGCTAAATCTCCATGTGAAGCTTCAAAATCTAATAATTTTTGGAAATATGCTTTATAATCTGCTGCTTCTTTTAATAATTGATTATCTCCTTGTAATGCTCTATGGCTGTATTCACTAGCTATATGTGACTTCCAAACTGTTCCTTGAAGTTCTCCATAACCTGTTCCACTTTCGTTATAACTAGGAGCATCACTTCCTATATTACGGTATGCACTTACAATATATGCTATATCTGCTTCTTCAACATTTCTCTTAAAATCAACAACTTTTGTAAGCTGTGTTTTAACATCTGTCTCTACTATACCTTTTCTACCGTCACTATTATCAGTTCCTAATTCTCCTGGATTACTTGGATCATGTTGAGCGTATTCTGGATTTGGAACATTTGCCTTTTTAAATCTATCTACAGTAGCTTCTCTTTCACTTGGAGAAATTGCTGCAAATTTTGATCCGAAAACGTCTGTTGTTATTCCACTTATTCCTGTATCTTCATCTCTAATTATTGGATCTCTTTGAACATTTTCATTTGAAACATTTCCTGTTTCTGCTCCCCATTCTGATGAACTATTTATACTTGAATTAAATATCTTATTTTCTAATTCATTTGTTCTATCTCTAACACCTTTTACTACTTCATTACTTGTTGGTCTATTTAAAGGTCCATTTTCTATTGGACTATCAATAACTTTTTTAGATCTTACAGTTGGTGCAATATTAGGTTTTGTAATATGACTTTTTAATAGTCTATCTTCTAATTCTTTAAGTGCCTTCTTATATTTTTCAAATTCTTCTTTATATTTTTCCCACTCTGCTTTATGTTTTTCATATTCTTCTTTTGTTATTTGTCCAGCTTCATATTTTTTTGTAATTTCTTCAAATTCTTTTTCTTTTTCTTCATACTCTTTTAATTTTGCTGGATACTCTTCTTTAAACTTAAGTATTGCATCTTCATATTGGTTAAGAGATTTATCTAATTCTTCTAAATTTTCTCTAGTTCCTTTATCAAGTTTTCTATAATCTAACACTCCATCTCTTGTATTTGTTTCTGAGCTTATTTGTGCTAGTAAATTTTCTCTTTCCTTTTTATATCTCTCTACTCTTGTTGCGTATTCTGACAATCTAGTAGTAAATGTTGGAACTTTTGGATCTGTTGGTCCATGAAGACCTCTAGTTGGATCAGCATGTCCTGTTAAAAGTCTTTCTTTCTCTATACAAAATACACCTGGATCTGCTTCAAATTCATATTTTGAATATCCATCTTTATCTCCTTGTGCTAACCCTCTTGTTCCAGCTGGATCAAATATTTTTGATGCTTTTGCATATTTAGCTAATACTTCTTTTGTATTAATTCCCATCATTTCATCTGATCCCCATGTCATAGCTGGTTGTGAAGATTCTTTAGTTTGAGAAAAATCATAATTTTCTTTTTGAATATTGTATACTTCTTGTGATGTCAATTCACCTTTTTCGATACTATCATAGATTGTGTTTATTGTTTTTTGTTCTAAGTAATGTTCTTGACTTCTTGCATAATCTGCACTGTCTTTAAAATCACTTATATTAGCTTCTGCTATTCTTTGGTCATTTTTAAACGCAACCGTTGTTGCTTGAATATTTTTATTTAACATTGGAGATACAAACATCATACCCATTGCTAATGTACCAATTACAGCATAAACTTTTAAATCTTTTGATAATTCACTCTTATTATAGATTTTTTTATTCATACTCTTCCTTTCTTAACTATTTATATTTAAATTTTTCAATTTAGTATATTATACTATTATATTATACCCTATTTTCCGGTATTTTGCACGTTTTTTGTGTTTATTTCCATAATTAGTTTAAAATAATTGTATTTTTATGTAAAATGTAGTTTTTTATTCTAAATTCTACTCATTAATTTTGTTTTTAAACAAATTATTTAACAACTTTCTTTATCTTTATCACCTACCTTAATTAAAAATTTATTATACACATATAATTACATATATATACTTTTACTTTCAACCTTTTTATAATTACATTATTTTTATAGTTTTTTTGATTTTTTCTTCCTATAGTTTTGAAATATTGGAAACTAAAGATTTCACATTATATAAACTATTTTATCTTTTTTACACTAAATGTTGTTTTTATTCTTTTATACTATAAAATTTTTTTTAGTTTTTTATTTATTAATAAAACATTTTTTTAATCCTAGAATTTTACCTCTTATTTTTCTTGAAAATCTAAAGGCTTTTTATCCCTGGGTTAAAACTACCTAATTACTACTCTTATTTTTTTATCAGTTTTTACAGATATTTTTTTAATTTTTTATTTTATTTTTTATTTTATTAATTTTCTGTAACATTAAATCTGTTAGAAACAATATTGTAACAAAAAAAGAGAATTAAATCATTAATTCTCTTTCTCCTATCAATTTAAAATATTTTATTTAGTTTTTAATTCTCTTAATTTTATTATACTAAATGCTATTGATACTATTAGTGTAGGTATTCCTGCAACTAATAACACTTTAAATATTCCATCATTAAGTCCTGAATATGGATAATCTTCTCTTAATTGTTGAGTTTTAGGAACTACTCCTTCTTTAATACCAGTTGACACTCCAGTATTTAAATTTAAATATCCATTATCAGTATTTTGATTTTCTAAAGGTCTTAATCCTGTTATTGGTGAATAATTTTGCTTATTATTTACACTATTAATTGGTTGTCCCTCAAGATTTATATTTTTATTATTATCATTAGGTTTACTTGTATTATTTGATTGCTCCGTATTATTTGATTTAGAAGTTATCTTTTCCCATGTTGCTATATAAGTTGTACTTTTTTCTTGTTTGTCATTTACATCACTATCTCCAACCCATCCTTTAAAATTATATCCTTCTCTATATGGTTTTGGTGTGTCAATAATATATTGATTTTTTAAGATATTAAATACTCTCTTATTTTCTCTTCTATTTTCTCCAATAGCTACATATCCACCATTATAATCAAATGTTATTTCTATATTGCTATTAAATTGATCAGACTCACTTAACTTAGTGTAAACTGCTCTAAACTCTACATCTTCTGAATATACTTTTGTTGGATCCGGTGTCCATTTTTCAAAAATATATCCATTTTTTCTTGTATCACTTGGTGCAACACTTTCAGGTGAAGTTCCTTTTTCTAATTCTCTTATATATGTTCTTTCTTTTAATGTACCATCAAAATCTGTATATTCATATATAAACTTTGCTTTATATAATCCCTCTTTATATTCCGCTGAAATCTCTGCATCTTCATTTAACACTTTATTTTCATCAATGCTCCATCCTTTAAATAGATATCCTCTTTTATTAGGAGTTCCATTTGTTATAACTGAATATACTTCTGAATTTTCAGGACTATTTAGCTTTGTTCCTTTTTTTATTTTTAATTTTTGTCCTTCATATAATTTTAAAGAATTTCCACCATTTAATTTAACCGTTAATGTTATTAAATCTCCTTGTGGTTCTTCTATAAATTGAGCCTCAAATACTGTATCTCTATTTATAATTGTTTTTGCTGGATCTGGTGTCCATCCCTTAAATATTTTCCCTTCTTTTCTCGGAATATCATTAGGTATTGGTGCATATCCATTTTCTATAGCCTTTGCTTGAAAAATTGTATTATTATCCACATTATATTTAACTGTGTATTCTGTTTTAGGCTTTGCTTCTTTTTCAAATACTGCTTCAAATATTGTGTCTTCATTTATTACTGTATTACTTGGATCTTTACTCCATCCTTTGAATTTATACCCCAGTTTATTTACATTAGTTGGAATATTAGCACTTTCTACTTTTTCACCCCTATTAACTGTTGTTTGTCCATAAATTGTTCCAGTTTCAGTATCTTTAAATGTAACTGTATATCTATTTTGTGGCTCAGGTGTAACAGGATTGTCATTATTTCCATCTTCTTCAAATACAGCATGTACAGTTATATTCTCATATAATGGTGTTCCAAATATTTCTTTATCCCATCCTATAAATTTCTTGTTTGATTCTTTAACTATATATTCTTTTGGTAATATAGCACCTTTTGTTATTTCTCCAGAAAGGGTTGTATATCCATATGATTCTCCAGTTTGTCTATTATATAATTTTCCATCTGATGTTGATATTGAAAATTTTATTTTGTTGTCTCTTTCTCTTGGGAATGCATATAATGATGCTCTATATGATAATTCATTATGTCCTTCTCCTGTATGACCTAAGTATTTTCCAAACGCTTGACTTAATCCATTTTCTGTATTCAATCCTCTTATAAAGAATGGCTTATCTTTTAATGGATATCTTTCATTATTTCTGTCCATAGCATTTTTAAATTCATATACTCCATCTCCATAATGAATATATCTATCTTTTTTTAATTCTTTATAATTTTCTTCAACTGTTGTTTCAGGTGTTTTAAATGAATATTTTTCTATTTTTGCATCAATAGTTATATCTTTTGTTCCTACTTTATCTGTATTTGTTGGTTGTAATTTAGCTCCATATTTTGATAAATTAGCTGAACCGTTTAAAATATATGAACTTGTCATTTCTGCGATTTGATTATCTATATCATATACACCTGTTATATTTCCAGTTGTACTTGTACTTGTTTCTGGATTTGCTGTTTTTTTACCAACACCTGTTTTTTCTGGCACATTTTGATTTAACCCTTTTTCACTTAATGTTAAATATTCTAACGCTCCAATTTCTACATTTCTTGGTAATCCTGAATTTACAAATGAATCATCAAATCCATAAGTATTTCCCTCTAAAGCTAATTTATCTACTTTATCAAAAGCTTCTGAAACCGAAATATTTGTTTCTGAATCTCTATTAGGTACAAATTTAGGATTTTTCCCATTTTCACTTGCTCTATACTTAGCAATCCAAAAACCTTGTCCCATAACTTGTGATTGTTGTCCATCACCAGCTTTGTAAAATGCTGGATGTATTGTATAACCTTCTGGAACCTTGGAAGCATCATTAATATATTTTATATTAACTTTATAATGTTCTGTTTGTACTTCATCAGGATTATCAACTCTTTTACCTGCTGCATTTACATATTCATTATTTTGTCTTGATCCTTTATATGTATCTTGTGTTTTTGAAGCATCTGTAAAATAATCTATCTTATATGCAAATAATGGTATCCATACCCAATAACTACCATCTTTTGTTTTAGCATTTGCCCATTTTTTTTCTGAATAATTATACCATGTTCCTTTATTATTAAATGGCTCTTTTAATTCTTTTTCTGTGCCATTTTCCCAATAAATAGCCTTCATTCCTGGTAATAATATAGGATTATTTGCTGTTTCTTGTTCAAATGTTGCTAATGCTTTTGATTTATTACTTAATAAACTTATATTTACTTCTTCATACACAGGTAATATATAACTTATTACCATTGATAAAAAAAGTATAAAACTTATAACTTTTATTATTAATTTTCCGTTTATATTTCCAACTTTCTTCATACATAGATCTCCTTAATAAATTTATACCATTATTTTTTTTAAAGTTATACTAAAATACAACTTTTTTAACCGTTTTTTTACATCTTAACTTTACATAATATAAGTTTAGCATTTTTCTTTGAATTTTTCAACAAAAAAGAATATATCATATGATATATTCTCCTTCTTTTGTAGTTGTCATATTTTCACGAATATGTGTTACATTCATCCCAAAATATTCAATCATAATATCTCTTACTACTTCTGCTGTGTGAAAACCTACTTCTCCATTTTCTATAATTGTTACAATTGCTATTTCTGGATTTTTAAATGGTGCAAACCCAACAAATACTCCATTTGTATAAGAACCTGCCTCTGCAGATCCAGTTTTACCACCAACTTCAATCTTAAAATCTTTGAATACAGAGTATGCTGTTCCACCTCTATCTCCTGTAACTGATCTCATTCCTTCTAATACTGTATTTACATCTTCTTGCTTAAATTCTTTTTTTTCTTGTTTTTCTTCTTTATATCCTGTAACTAAATTTACTACTTTTTCTATTTCCTCTTTAGACATTCTTGTTCCATTAGAATTAACTACCGATTTTACTATTGTAGGTTTAACAGAAATACCTCCATTTACTAATGTTGATATATATTTAGCCATTTGAAGTGGTGTAAATGAATTATAACTTTGTCCAATCGCAGCTGATAATAATCCACCTTCTGTAAATTGTTCACCTCGTTTTTTAGCCGTTTCATTTGAAGCCACAACTCCTTCTGATTCCCCTGCTAACTCTATACCCGTTTTAGGCCCAAGCCCTAAATACCTAGCGTATTCTGCTATTTTATCTATTCCTAATCTTTCTCCCATTTCATAAAAGAAATAATTACATGAATTTTTTAAAGCACCTATAATATTTAATCTTCCATGGCCATGTCCATAAAGTGAATAAATCCAACATTTAGGTCTATGTGCTCTCGGATACTCTCCTCTATCGTTTATATATTCTGAAGTATTTGTTTTTCCTTCATTTAAAGATGCTATAGATGTAACCATTTTAAATGTAGAGGCCGGTGGATATATTTCTTGTATTGACCTATTTAATAAGGGTTTTAAACTTGTATTATACTTTTTCCAATCTTCTGAAGATATACCTCCAACAAAGCTTGAAGGATCAAAATCTGGATAACTTGCCATCGCAAGAATTTCTCCAGTTTTAACATTCATTACAACTGTTGACGCTCCTTTAGGATCATACTTTTTACCAAATCCTCCGTTTTTCATCTTAAGTATTACTTTCTTTAACGCATTTTCTGTTACTTCTTGTAATTTAGAATCAATAGTTAATACTATATTAGCTCCACCAGTCGCTTCCTTTAATGTAGTTTCTCCTGTTACAGATCCATTTACATTAAATTCAACTAATTTTTTTCCTCTTTCTCCCTTTAATAATTTTTCAAACGTTCTTTCAATACCTGTTTGACCAATTATATCTGTATTTTTATAACCTTTTTCCTTATTTTTATTATAGTCATTTTCATTAATTCTACTTGTATATCCAACAACATGTGATGCTTCCGTACCTTTCAAATATTTTCTAATTGGATTTGATACAATATTTAATCCAGAAATTTTTGAAGATTTTTCTTCTAATTCAATTATTGTATCTTTATTTTTAACATCACATAATTTTAAGGCATTATTTTCACTATATTCCCCTCTATCTATCAAATCACGAATTTCTAATATTTTTCTAACATTATCATTATTATCATCTTGTATTTTATAGTTTTTCTTTAAAATATTAAACGCTTCTTCTGCAGATGCTTCTAATGGTATCTTATTTTTCTTCTTCCATTTTTGAAGATCTTCACCCTCCAAAAATCTATATTTCATCTGATTTACATCAATAGGTAAAGTTGAATTATATGTTTCACCTCTTTTTTCCAAAACATCTATTATTGTTAATGCTGTTTTATTTAATTCTTCATCACTTATATTAGTTTTATAAAGTTCAAGTTTATATCTCATATCTGTTGTTGCATAAACATTACCTGTTCTATCTAATATATTACCTCTTGTCGGCTCTATAGTAACTTCTTTAGCAAGTCTTGTATTAGATTTTTCTCTATAATCTAATCCTTCTATAACTTGTAATCTAAAAAGAGTTATAAGTAGTACTGCTCCTGCCAAATATGCTATTAAAGATAATAAGTTAAATCTTATATTTACATTAACCCTTTTTTTCTTTGCCATTATTCCTCTTTCTCGTTTTAAAAATATCTAGTTAATATATTATTTTTTTGATAATATTCATATACCCTATTCCCTATTCTAGAAAGCACTGGATATACAATTATACCTATCATAACATTAAAAATACTTTCTATAAATATTATTTTTAAAACCGTTTCTTTCCATTCAAAATTTTGAAATCCCATTTTACATATATAAAATAAAAGTTCAAATATCATAGTTAAAACAAATATATTAATGATATATTTGTATATTCCTTTTTTATTAAAAATTTTATTTATTTTACTCATTATTATTATTGAAATCAATAATGTTATTGGTGTTATCCCAAATATTTGTGACACCGTTAAATCAAATATTGTTCCAATTATTAAACTTATTTTAATTGCTTCTTTCCTATTGGTATAAACCAAAAGAAATGCTACTACTAATATTATTAAATTAGATTTTACATTAAAAATAGTCAATGAATTACTATAAATCCACTGAACCATTAATACTAAATATGAAATTAATATAAATCCTATACTAAATAATATCTTTTTCATATTATCCTCTCTTATTCCAAATCAAAAAATCTATATTCCCTTTTTTAAAACTAATATCTTATTTACTGCTTCATAATCCATTACTGATTTTACAGTAGCTAAAGAATCCGTTTCATTTGATTTATATCTAATCTCGTTTACAGTTCCTATATATATCCCTTTAGGAAATATTCCACCAATTCCAGAAGTAAAAATATCTTGATTTGTAACTATTTTTGTTTGCATTGGTAATCTATTTAAAACTAATCCAGATTCTATATCACCTTTTAAAATCATAGAATCCATTTGGTTTCCTACATTAACACTAACTTTAGATGCTGGATCTGTTATTAACTGAACTTTAGAAGTATTTTTAGTTGTACTTATAACTCTTCCAAAAAGCCCTTTATCAGCAACAACTGCCATATCTTGAGAAACACCATTGTCTTCTCCAACATTTATTGTTACAGTCTTTTCAAAATTACTAAAATTTCTATTTATAACTTGTCCTGGTATACTTTCAAAATTAGTATATTTCTTTTTCATACCTATTAACTCATTTAATTCAACATTTTCTGCTTTAATAGCCTCTAACTCTCTTAATAACAAATCTTTTTTTATATTTTCTTCTTTTAAATTTTCATTTTGTTTTTCTATTTCTTCTAAATTTTTTCCTTTTAAGCTTGCTTTTTCTTTTGCTTCATTCCTAATGCTATTTTCCGTTATATATCTTGATAACCCGTAATGTTGCAACTTCTAAAAATGAAAATTTAGATTTATTCATATTAGAAATATATATAAAAAATATTAATATTACTATAGTTATTACGCTAGCTATTATCTGTAATTGATTATTTCTCTTCATACTTTTCTCTCTATTTTAATTATCTATATAATTCATTATACTTTGATATGTTCCATCTCCAATTATTATATGATCTAATACTTCTATATCCAAATATGATCCATATTTAATTAATTCTTCCGTATATTTTATATCTGAAATACTTGGCTCAGGATTTCCACTTGGATGATTATGAACAAGTATAATCCTATAAATATCATTCTTTACAGCTTCTTTTAATATAATTTTAGGATCTAACTCTACATTATTAATCCCTTCACTTGAATATCCTTTAATTTTTTTAATTTTCCCTTTAGTATCTAAAAAAATAATTCTTATTTCTTCTTTCGTTAGATATCTAAGTTCTGGCATTATTATATTAACAACATCTTCTGAATTTTGAATTATTATTTCTTCATTTATAATTGGCTTTTCAACTCTTTTTATTATTTCTGATATTGCCATAATTTGAATTTTTTTTACTTTTCCAATACCTTTTATATCTTCTAATAAATCTATATTATTAAAAAATACATTTCTAATTTTATTTTCCGATTTTTTTAAAACCATATTTGCCAAATCAATACTGCTATATTCTCTCGTTCCACTTTTTAAAATTATAGCTAATAATTCTGCATTAGATAAATATTCTACTCCATACTTTTCTAATTTTTCATACGGTCTTTCTAATTCAGATAATTCACTTATTTTCATCAAGTTCCTTTCTTAAAGAACCCTTATAAACTTATTTATCTAGTATATCTATATGTAAATACTCCTAAAATTATTCCTATTATATTAGCAACTGTTATATTTGCATGAAAACCAAATTCAAGAACAATTATAATTAAATTTAATTTTAATGTACTTGGTAATCCGAAATCCATACCATATGCAAGCCACCATAAAGAACTATTTCTTCTTGCAAATTCTCCTAATAATCCACCTATTACTAAACCTGCTAATATAAATATAAACAGTACCCATTTTCTTTCACTTTTATTCATATTCTCTTTCCTCTTTTGTTTTACTTTTTTATTAATTCAATTATAATAATTATATATTTTAAGAGTTGCTTTTTCAATAAAGTAATAGAATTATGTATATATTATTCATATTACTTCCCCTAACTTAACAGTATAATGATATCCATTTTAAACTTCTATTTGTATTTATTAGAATTTAAACTTCAATTATAGTATAATTAAATATAATACATCGTAAAGGAACAAACTAATATGGAAAATATAAACGGAAAATTATATATAGTACCAACTCCAATAGGAAATTTAGACGATACTACATTTAAAACTATAAAAATATTATCTTCTGTAGATTATATTCTTGCTGAAGATACTAGACATAGTCTAAAATTTTTAAATCATTTTAATATTTCTAAAAAACTTGTTAGCTACTATAAAGAAGTGGAAAATGAAAAAGCAGATTTTATTGTATCTGATTTATTAAAAGGAAAAAATTTAGCTTTAATTTCTGATGCTGGTACACCAGGAATTTCTGATCCAGGAGAAATAATTATAAAAAAAGCAATAGAAAATAACATAAAAGTAGAAGTATTACCTGGAGCAAATGCATTTGTTCCAGCAATTGTTGGATCTGGATTAAATACAGCTCATTTTATTTTTTATGGATTTTTAACTCATTCTAAATCAAAAAAGAAAAAGGAATTAGTAAAATTATTAAATAATGTATACCCTATAATATTTTATGAATCTCCACACAGAATTACCGAAACATTAGAAATTATTAAAGAACTCTCTCCAACTAGAAAGTTATCTTTATCTAGAGAACTTACAAAAATTCATGAAGAATATCTAAGAGGTACTGCCGAAGAAATTTTAAATATATTAACACCAAAAGGCGAATTTGTACTTATTGTTGATAGTTCAAATGTTGTCGAAAGTATTGATTTTAAAAATATGGACATAAATGAACATTATAATTTTTATAAATCTCAAGGATTAGAAAAAAAAGAAATAATTAAAAAAATTTCTAAAGACTTAAATATTCATAAAAGTGAAATATATAAACTTTTTATTTAACTAAAAGAGAAGAACTACTCTAATATATATTTATTAGAATGTTCTTCTCTTTTTGCAATTTCTAATGAAACTTCTCTTTCTTTTTTTTCCTCTTCTATCACATTTAACATAGTTTTATATGCAATAATCTCTGAATTATTCTCATTACTTATATGACCTATAATTATATGTTCCGTTCCTTCATTTATAAGTTTTTTTACTACTTTTGCTGTATCATCATTAGATAAATGACCATACTTACTTTTTATCCTTTGCTTTAAATACATTGGATATCTAGAAACTTTTAATACATTTTCATCATAGTTAGCTTCTATAAAAACTAATTTACTCCCTTTTAAGTTTTGAAGTACTGTATCATCTGCTTCCCCTAAATCAGTAACTACACTTATTTTGTTTCCTTTTTTATCAAATATAGAGAAGCCTGAAGGTTCAACAGCATCATGTGATATCTTAAAACTTTTTATAATAGCTTTTTCAACAGTTATTTTTTCTCCTCTTTTAAAAACTATAAAATTATCTTTTTCTACTTTATCAAGTTTTTCTTCTAAACTTTTTTTTGTTTTTGAACTCAATATTATTTTTTTAGTATTATCTTTACTTAAAATTTTTAAACTTTTAGCATGATCATCATGTTCATGAGAAATCATTATTCCATATATTTCTTCAATATTTTCTCCAATATCTATTAATCCTTCTTTAATTTTCTTTCCACTTTTCCCTACTTCAAGTAATAATTTAGTTCCATCAACATTTATAAAATATGAATTTCCTGAACTACCACTATACAGTGAACAAAATTCTATCATCTAAATTTTTTCTACCCTTTCTATATCAGCTCCAATATTTCTAAATTTTTCTTCAATATCTTCATATCCTCTATCTATATGTCCTAAATTAGATATTTCAGTTTCTCCATCTGCAATTATTCCAGCTATAATCAATGCTGCCCCTGCTCTTAAATCAGTTGCTGTAACACTTGCTCCATTTAATTTATCTACTCCTTTAAATATAGCTTTTTTATCTACTAAAGAAATATTAGCTCCCATTTTATTTAACTCTATTGTATAACCAAATCTAGATTCCCAAATACTTTCAGTTATACTCCCTTCTCCTAAAGCTATTGATAAACTAACTCCTAATTGTGATTGTAAATCTGTTGGAAATCCTGGGTAAGGTAAAGTTTCTATATCAATATTTTTAGGTCTACCATTCATAACTACTCTTATTTCATCTAAATTAACGGTTACTTCTGCTCCCATTTTTTCTATTTCATCAATCAATACTTGCATATGTTCTGGATTACATTTTTTAACTGTTATATCTCCTTGTGTTGCTACTGCTGCAATCATAAATGTTCCAGCTTCAATTTGATCAGGTACTACTGAGTACTCCACATATTCTTTAAGTTCTTTAACTCCTATTATTTTTATAGTATCTGTTCCTGCCCCTGATATATTAGCTCCCATTTCATTTAAAAAATTAGCTACATCAACTACATGTGGTTCTTTTGCACAATTATTTAATATTGTTTCTCCATCACATCTTACAGAAGATAACATAACATTAATTGTCGCTCCAACTGAAACAACATCAAAATCAACAACATTTCCAGTTATTTGGTTTGATTTTGCAAATACATAATCATCTCCTACTTCTACTTCTGCTCCAAGTAATTCAAACCCTTTAATATGTTGATCAATAGGTCTTGCACCTATATTACATCCTCCAGGCATTCCTACTATCGCTTTATTACTTCTAGCAAGTAAAGCTCCTAATAAATAATATGAAGCTCTAAATCTTTTTACATTTTCTGATAATGCCCTATAATCTGATATATATCTAGTATCTATTTTTATTTTATGTTTATTTATATGCTCTACTTTAGCTCCTAATTGTTCTAATATGATAAAATATTCCCTTAGATCACTTATATTAGGTACATTATCTAAAACAACAATACCTTTCATTATTAATGTTGCAGGTATTAATGCTACTGCTGAATTTTTAGCTCCTGAAACATTTACACTTCCTTTTAATCTTTTATTACCCCTTATAATTAGTTTTTCCATACTATCACCCTACTTTAAATTTATATCCCTATAATATATTATTCATTTAAAAATCTCAATATTTATACATATATAAACATAAATTATATTTTATTATTCTTTTTCTTGACATTCTATTAATTCTTATATATAATTATGTAGTATCATATGGAGAGGTGGTCGAGTGGTTGAAGGCACCGGTCTTGAAAACCGGCTTAGGGTTTCCCCCTAACGTGGGTTCGAATCCCACCCTCTCCGCCAAAACTTAAAGTCTTGAGAAATCAAGGCTTTTCTTTATAAAAATTTTTTAAACTTTTAAGTATAATTAAAATATTCCTTAATTCATTATTTATATATTTATTTAAACTCTATGGATTTATATTAATATATAATTCTCTTTATATATGCAGATTATCATAGAATAAATTAAGATTAATTTACTTATATATATATTGACAATTTAATTTAATTTTGTTAATATAATGGTATTGTAATTATATGGAGAGTTACCCAAGAGGCTGAAGGGGCGGGTTTGCTAAACCTGTAGGGTGAACTATTTTTTGCCGCGAGGGTTCGAATCCCTCACTCTCCGCCAAATGCTCCTTTTAGGAGCTTTTATTTTGGAGAGGTGGTCGAGTGGTTGAAGGCACCGGTCTAGAAAACCGGCTTAGGGTTTCCCCCTAACGTGGGTTCGAATCCCACCCTCTCCGCCAAAACTTAAAGTCTTGAGAAATCAAGCTTTTTTTAATACTCGGTTAATATTTAATTAACAATAAAAGTTTTTATTGCATAAAAAAGGGAGCAAAAGCTCCTTTTTCATATTATTTTTCTATACTTTAATTTTTTAAATTTATTTTTCTTCTACTCTTCTTTTCAACTCTTTTATAATTTCTCTTTGTTTCTCATTTATTTGATTAATTTTTTCTTCTAATCTATTATTGATATATATATTAATCTTCTAATAAATTCAATATTCTTTCTAAATCTTCACTATTGTTGTATTTAATTACTATTTGTCCTCTATTTGCATTTCTAGAACTCATTTTAATTTTAGTTTTTGTTCCAAAATAATTTGTAAATTTATCTTCTATTTCCTTAAATATTGGTTGAATTGCTACTTTAGGATCTTTTTTAGCTTCTTTTACTTTTAATCTTTTTTTAGCTTCTGTTGCTGATATACCATCTTCTACCATATATAATGCTATTTCATATTGTGTTTCTGGATCTTCTATTTCTGTTAATACTCTACATAGTTTTTCAGATACATCTTGAGTTACTAAATAGTCTAATACCTTATCTGATAATTCTAATATATCTAATGTATAATTTATTTGAGCTGTTTTCTTTCCAATTACTTTTGCTAATTCTGAAACTGTAAAATTATGAGTATCTAATATATATTTATATCCTCTAGCTTTTTCTACTGGATTTAAATTTTCTCTTTGAATATTTTCTATTAATGAAATTTTTGAATTATCTTCTTCCGTTTCATTTCTTATTATTGCAGGAATTGTCTTTATACCAGCCTTTTTAGCTGCTCTCCATCTTCTTTCTCCAGCTATTATTTCATAATGATTTTCTTTTTTTGATACTATTATAGGTTGTATTACTCCAAATGTTTTTATAGATTCTGCTAATTCTTCTATTTTACTTTCATCAAATTTTTTTCTTGCTTGATCTAAATTGGGTTCAATTTCTATAACTTTTAGTTCATATATTTTTTGACCATTTTCAGCTTCATCATTATTTTTTTCTACTTTATCTACGATTTCTTTTTTTTCTACTTTTTGACTTGCGCTTAATATATTATCTATACTATCATTATCATCTAATAGCCCAAAATTTGAGCTTCCTGAAAATAGCGCATCTAATCCTTTTCCAAGTCCTGTATTTTTAGCCATTTATCTTCTCCTTCTTTTGTATATTATTTAATATTTCTTTCGATTAATTCCTCTCCTAGTTTTTGATATGCAATTGATCCTGCTGATTTTTCATCATATTCTGTTATTGCCATTCCATAACTTGGAGCTTCTCCAATTTTTACATTTCTTGGAATTATTGTTTTAAATACTTTATCTCCGAAATTTTTTTGTACATCTTTAACTACATTGTTTGATAAATTTGTAACAGCAGAATACATTGTAAGTACAGCTCCTTCTATTTGTAATTTACTATTTAAATTTCTTTTAACTATACCAATTGTTCTAATTAATTGTTCTACTCCTTCTAAAGCAAAAAACTCGCATTGTATTGGTATTAATATTGAATCAGCTGCTGTTAATGCATTTATTGTAATCAGTCCTAATGATGGTGGACAATCAATTAACATGTAATCATATTCATCTTTTAATGTTTCTAATTGTTGTTTTAATCTTGTTTCTCTAGACATTAATGGAACAAGTTCCACTTCTGCTCCTGCTAAACTTATATTTGACGGACATAAATCTAAAGTAATATGATTTGTCTTCTTTATTGTTTCTTTTATATTAACATCTTGATTTACTAAAGCATCATATAAAGATAATTCTACTTTTTTATTTATTCCTAAACTACTTGTAGCATTCCCTTGTGGGTCTGCATCAATTAATAATACTTTGTATCCTTTATCTGCAAGTACAGCTCCTAAACTAACTGTTGTAGTTGTCTTTCCGTACTCCTCCTTTTTGATTCGCTACTGCTATTACTTTTGCCATTTATCTTCTCCTTCTTTAATATAAATATTATAAGAAATTCCCCTTCAAGTCAATTAAAAAAATATTAAATTTAATAATTATATAATTTATCAATATTTACATAATATAAATTTAATATTTTTATTTTACTTTATTTATTTTCTTTATAAAATTTTCCTTCTTTTATTGGTAAATCTGAATTTAATTTTTTTACTTTTCTTAAAATAATTATATTTCTTTCTTCTCCATATAATTCATATTTTTCTTTTTTAGATATTACAAATCCATATTTTTTTACAATATCTTCATTTATATTTTCTTCTTTACCTCTTAATAGAACTGCTATTCCATTTTTCTTAACAAATCCAGACATATACATTATTACATTATCTAAACTTGAAACTGCTCTTGTTGTTACTAAATCAAATGTTTCTCTATATTTATTATTATGTGCTGCTATTTCTGCTCTTTCATGAATTATATTTATATTTTCTTTTTCATCTATCACTTTTAATTTTTTTAATATAGAATCTAATCCATATGATTTAAACCCTAATGTTATTTTTAATGGAACTAAAGGAAAACCTCCTCCTGTCCCTAAATCTAAATATCTTTTTTTACCAACTTTATTTTCTAATAAATTTATATATTTTAATATATATAAAGAATCTACTATATGTCTTTCAATAAATTTACTTTCTTCTTTTATAGCTGTTAAATTAATATATTGATTTTTTTCTAATATGTACATCATATATTCATATAATCGTTTTATTTGTTTTTCATTTAAATATTGTTCTTTATTTTCTTTATTAATAATTTGATATTCTTCTAAATCTCTAATTAATTTTTCTTTAAAAATATTGTATTCCATTTCTATTCCTGCTTTTATTTATTTGTTTCATTCCCATATGTTTTTAAATAAAGTAATAATACATTTATGTCTGCTGGAGAAACTCCAGGTATTCTTGAAGCTGTAGCTATTGTTGCTGGTCTAAATTTTATTAATTTCTCTTTAGCTTCTAATCTTATTCCTTTTATATTTTCATAATTAAAATCTTCTGGGATTTGTTTCTTTTCAAGTCCTTTTTGCTTTTCAACTTGCTTTTCTTGTTGTTTTATATATCCTTCAAATTTAGTAATTAATTCTGCTTCTTCTTTTTCAACTTTTGATAAATTAATTTCTATATTTTTAATACCTTTTTCTTCATTATATATCCTATTTATTTCTAGTATATCAACATATTTTAATTCTGTTCTTTTTAATAAATCAGATAATGAAGTTCCTGTACTTACTTCTGTTGTTCCTTTAGATTTTAAATATTTATTAACTTTAACATTTGGAGTTATTCTTGTTTCTTTTAATCTATTAACTTCTTTGTATATATTACTCCATTTTTCTTCAAATTTTTTATATCTTTCGTCAGATATTAAACCTATTTTATGTCCAATTGGAGTTAATCTTTCATCTGCATTATCTTGTCTTAATAACAATCTATATTCTGCTCTTGAACTTAACATTCTATATGGTTCTTTTGTATTTTTTACAACGATATCATCTATTAATACTCCAATATATGCTTCGTTTCTTGAAAGTACTATTGGTTCTTCATTTTTTACATATTTAGCTGCATTTATACCTGCAATAATTCCTTGTGATGCTGCTTCTTCATATCCAGATGTACCATTAATTTGTCCTGCACTAAATAATCCTTTTACTTTTTTTAATTCTAATGTATTTTTTAATTCATAAGGTTCTAAACAATCATATTCTATTGCATATGCTGGTCTTGTAAATTCAGCATTTTCTAATCCTTTTATTGTTTTATAAAATTCCTTTTGCAATTCTTCTGGCATTGATGAACTCATACCTTGGATATACATTTCATTAGTATCTAATCCCATTGGTTCAATAAATATTTGATGTCTTTCTTTATCTCTAAATCTAACTACTTTATCTTCAATTGATGGGCAATATCTAGTACCAATTCCTTCCATATCACCTCTAAACATTGGTGACTTATCAACATTATTTAATATAATATCATGAGTATTTTTATTTGTGTATGTTAAATAACAATTCACTTTATTCTCAATTGGTTTATCAGATTCAAATGAAAATGGTTCTATACCATCATTGTTATCTTGAATTTCCATTTTACTAAAATCTATACTTCTTTTATTTACTCTTGCTGGTGTTCCTGTTTTAAATCTTTGCATATTTATGCCTAAACCTTTTATCACTGAAGATAAATGATTAGCAGGAGCAACTCCATCAGGTCCTGATGATATAACTTCATTTCCAATATGTATTGTTGATTTTAAATATGTACCTGTTGCAAGAACTACTGCTTTAGCTTTATGAAATGCACCTAAATTTGTTAATACTCCTTCAACTTTTCCATCTTTAACCTTAATATCAACTATTTCACCTTGTTTTAAATATAAATTTTCTGTATTTTCTATTTGGAATTTCATATATTCTTGATAATGTTTTCTATCAATTTGTGCTCTTAATGATTGCACAGCAGGTCCTTTAGAATCATTTAATATTTTTATTGCTATAGCTGTTGCATCTGCTGCTTTTCCTATCATTCCACCTAATGCATCTATTTCTCTTATTAAATGTCCTTTTGCAGATCCTCCTATAGCTGGATTACATGGCATATTTGCTACACATTCTAAACTTATACTAAATATAGCTGTCTTTAATCCCATATGTGCTGTTGCAAAAGCTGCTTCTATTCCTGCATGTCCAGCACCAATTACTACAACATCGAATTCATCTGAATTATACATTTTACCACTTCTCTTTCTTTTATTTTTTATATTTTATACTTATTTTACATAATACCATTAATATATTATATATTATTTGGATTTTATTGTCTATTACTTACCTAAACAGAAATTTGAAAATATCTCATTTAATATTTCCTCTTTTATATCTTCACCTGTTAATTCATTTAATTTTTCTAAAATATTTTGAATATATTCTGATAACATATCAACAGGTAAAATTTCTGAACTTTTTAATGCTTCTTCTGTTGATTTTAATGCTTCTTCTATTACTTTCTTTTGTCTTTCATGAATTATAATAATATCATTTGATTTTGTTTCTTTTAATTTATCTAATCTTAATGATATACTATTAACTATTTCATTTAATCCTTCTTTTTTTAATGCTGAAACTTTAATAATTTCTTTTCCTATATTTTTTATTTCTTCTATATTAATTTTTGTTTCTAAATCCATCTTATTTAACACTATAATACTATCTTTATCTTTACATAAATCCAATATATTAATATCATCTTTTGTTAATTCTTTATTAGAGTCAAATATAGCAATTATAACATCACTACTTTTTGCGTACTCTAAAGCTCTTTCTATTCCTATTTGTTCTATTTTTTCATCAGTCTCTCTAATTCCAGCTGTATCGATAATTTTTACTGGCATACCTTTTATATTAATTATTTCTTCAATTGAATCTCTTGTTGTTCCTTCTATATCTGTTACTATTGCTCTTTCTTTATCTAAAATATAATTTAACAATGAAGATTTTCCAGCATTTGGTCTACCTATAATTGATACAGAAAAACCTTCTCTTATCTTATTTCCTACATCAAAAGTTTCACTTAAATCAGACAATTCTTTTTTCACTTCTGTTAACATAACTTTAACTTCATCCATTGTTTTTTCTTCTGTATCATATTCTGGATAATCTATATTAACTTCAATATGCATCAATACTTCTAATATATTCTTTTTCATTAAGTTTATTTTATCTAATAATTTACCTTTTAATAATTTATTTGATACTTTTAATTCCTCTTCACTTTTAGCTCCTAAAATACTTGCAATAGATTCTACTTTAGTTAAATCTATTCTTCCATTTATAAATGCTCTTTTTGTAAATTCTCCACTATCTGCAAGTGATGCACCATTTTTAATAGATAAATTTAATATTTTATGACATACTATATTCCCACCATGTGTATTAATTTCTACAACATCTTCGGTTGTATAACTGTGTGGTGCTTTAAAGAAAGAAACTAATACTTCATCTATAATTTCTCCATCTTCTATAATGTGTCCATAGTTTATAGTATTGGCCTTTATATCTTCTTTATTTTTTATTTTATTTGATTTAAATATTTTTAATAGTATATCAAATGCTGTTTCTCCACTTAATCTTATAATTCCTATTCCACCAAGTCCTGGTGCTGTTGATATTGCAACTATTGTGTCCATTTTATCTCCTAACAGAAAGGTAGCAAAACCAAAGCTTTGCTACCTTCTTTTTTATTTATTTAAATTATATCTTTACAAATTATTTTCTTTAGGAGTTATAACTATATATCTATTTGGTTCAACTCCCCTACTTTTAGTTTTTACATATTCATCTTTTAAATAAGCATGTATTAACTTTCTATCATAAGCATTCATAGGTTTTAAAGCTATTTCAACTTGTTCTTTAATAACTTTATTAGCTATAAATTTTGCTTCTTTAAATAATCTTTCTCTTTTTTCTTCTTTATAATTTCCTATATTTACATATACTTTAATATTTGTTTTTTCTTCATTTTGTGAAATATCATTTAATATAGTTTGTAAAGCTTCTAATTTTGATCCTCTAAAACCAATCCATTTTCCTTGGTTTGATGTATTGATATCAACATATATCTTTCTTCCTTCTATTTTGATATCATACTTAATTTCATCTTCTTCATATAATTCTGATAATTTATTTAAAAAAACTGTAACCTTTTCTTTTACTTTTTCTAATTCATTATTATTAAATTTATTTTTCTTTACTTTTTCTTCTATAATTTTAACACTTATAACTACTCTATTTTTATCTAATATGCTAAAAACTTTTCTTTTCCGTTTTTCTTCTTTTACAGTTATCTCCATTGCTTCTTTATCTAATCCTAATGATTCCTCTGCATTTTTTATTGCATCCTCTTTAGTTATTCCATTAAATTCATAGATTTCTTCCATAACAATCTCTTTCCTTTAGATTAATTTAATCCTTTTTCTTTTATTTGTTTTTCTGATACTTCTTTAACAATTTTTATTTTTACAATATCAAATACTGTATTAAATAACCAATATAATGCTAATCCTAATGGTGTTATCATTGTTATACTAAATATCATTATTGGCATTATATATTTCATTGTTTTATTGCTTGAAAGCATAACATCTTGAAAATCATCTGCTGTAAATTTATCATCTTCTTTATTTTTATTCGCTTCTTCTTCTGTTACAAACTTATGTTTGTTTTCAATGATTCTTTCTTTTGCTTTTTCACTTTCTTTCTTCTTTTTAGCTTCTTCTCTTTGTTTTTCAAAGTCTTTTTGTACAATACTAATATTTATAAATGAAATTATAATATATAATATTGGTATTATCATTAATTTTAATTTATTTATATCTTTTATATCTTCAATTTTTTTAACGAATTCTCCCGGGTGTTCAGATAAATCTAAAGTTAAAAAACTCATATTTAATTTTAATTCTTTATAATCTTCCCCTTTTAAATTCTTAATGATGTACATCTCTTTATTTCTTTTATTCTCATTTTTTAATTTTTCAATAACTTCTTCTTTTGTTTTTCCTTCTTTTTCTGTAGCTTCTTTATATTTTTCTTCATAAACTTGGTTTATTGCTGTTTCAAAAAATTGATTCATCTTATTTTCATCAATTTTTTTCATATATGTTAATGGTGACGCTATCAATGTAAACATAGCAATAACTAAAACTATTTGAAATATTCCTATAAATAACGCACTACATGAAGATAAAGGATTAATGTTTTCTCTTTTATAATGTTCCATTAATTCTTTATTAAAAGCATCTACATTATCTCCATGCTTTTCTTTTAACTCTTTATGTTTTTCTTGCATTTTTGCTGTTTGTGCACTTATAACTCTAGATTTAATATCTAAAGGTATTTGTATAAGTTTTGTAACAAATGCAAATATTATAACAGCTAATCCAAAATTATTTACTAAATTATATATGAGATTTAAAAGTGTACCTAAAATATTAATCAAAGTATTCATTTATTTTATCCTCACTTTAACTCATCGACTCCACCTTTAGAAAAAGGATTGCATCTTAGTATTCTCCAAAAACCTTTAAAAGAACCTAATACAATCCCATATTTCTCAATTGCTTGTTTTGTATATTCTGAACAAGTTGGTTTATATCTACAATCTATTCCGCATTTTTGTAATTTTTTGGATATATGCTTTTGATAAAATTCTATAATCTTAATAGCTAATTTCTTCATACATCCTTAACCTTGTAAAACATTTTTCAATGTTCACTTTCATAATATTATAATCATCTATTGGTTTATTTATCAATATTATTACATCAAACCCTTGTTTTAATTTATTATTATTTAATCTATATACTTCCCTTATAATTCTTTTTAATCTATTACGCAGTATACTAGATTTAACATTTTTTCTTATCGCAATTCCTAATCTATTATTACTTAAATTATTATTTTGATAACTTATTCTAATATATTCTGTTGATGTAATTTTTCCTTTTTTTAAAATTCTCTTAAATTGATAATTTTTCTTTACACTTTTTTCTTTTTTCATAATTTCTTATGCACTTAATCTTTTTCTTCCTTTTTGTCTTCTTGCTTTAATTACTTTTCTTCCATTTGCAGTTGACATTCTTTTTCTAAATCCATGAACTTTTGATCTATGTCTTTTTTTTGGTTGGTATGTTCTTTTCATACTTATTCCTCCTTCTTTTCAGTTATTTTATAAATATACTCAATAAGTATAATACATCTTGCTTAAATAGTCAAGAATATTTTGGAGTAGTTTCGCCTTATTTACATGAAACCTAAAGATATTAATCATAAATTTTAATAAAATATATTCTGAAATAAAATATACAAATTAATTCTATTTCATATTCTAACTTTATAATTACTTTTTTATATTATATTTATTATATTGTTTTAAAAATTTCACTAAAATACTAAAATTTATTTTAATTTTTATTCCTTTAAATCTTATTTAAAATTAAAGAACATTTGTTCTTATATAATAAACAGTAAATATTTTTAATTTTTATAATAATATAAGTATTAACTTTTAATTAAATATTAAAATATGCTAGTTATATTAATATTTATAAATTTAAACACCCTATTTTAATTTATAAATATAATAATAATTATTTTAAAATTAACAAAAATAATAATAACTTTAATTACATCTTTTTAATCCAACTAAATTAAATTACTTTTATATTTTACTTTTTAATAAAAACTATACTTTAATTTTTAATCCTATTTAATTATATTTTCTTTATTTATATAAAAGAACATCCGTTTTTGTTTTCTAAAGTTATCCACATTTATTATCTATTTTTTCTTTTTTATTTTTGTTTGTCCACATTGTAATTGTTTTATTCTTTATTTATTTTTACCTATCCACATTTTTTTATTTGATTTAATCATTTTATTTATTTGCAATATAAATCCTGTACCTAGAATAATGAATAAAAAAAAGAGATTAAAATTATATTTCACTTTTGTTCAATATAATTATAATCTCTTTATTATATTGTTTTATATTTATATTATTTTAAACATCTTATAAATAATAATCTTTAATTGGTTTTAAATTTTCATCTAATTCTATTACCATTGGAGTTCCTGTTGGAATTTCTAATGCTAATGTTTCTTCTTCATTTAAGTCTTTTAAATATTTTACTAAAGCTCTTAAACTATTTCCGTGTGCAGTAATAATTATTGTTTTACCTTCTTTAACATCTTTTGAAATTTCTGAATTCCATACTTTTAATACTCTATTTATAGTATCAATTAAATTTTCTGTTGTTGGTAATTCTTCTTCTTTTAATTCTGCATATTTAGGATCATTTCCTGGATATCTTTCATCTGTTTTTTCTAATTCTGGTGGTCTAACATCTGTACTTCTTCTCCATAAATGAACTTGTTCTTCTCCATATTTATCCATTGTTTCTTTTTTATTTAATCCTTGCAATGCTCCATAATGTCTTTCATTTAATTGCCATTTTGGTGAAATTTCTATATTAGCTTGTCCTGATTCTTCTAATATGTATCTTAATGTTTCTTGAGCTCTTTTTAAATATGATGTATATGCTTTATCAAATTTTAATCCTGCTTCTTTAACTTTTAATCCTGCTTCTTTAGCTTCTTGAATTCCTTTTTCTGATAATTCTACATCAGTCCATCCTGTAAATCTATTTTCTAAATTCCATACACTTTGCCCGTGTCTTACTAAAACTAATTTGTGCATATTCCCTCCTAAAATTATGTTAACTTTTAAATTAAGATATTTCTTAACTATACTTATATATTAATACATTCTATTTTAAATATAAATACTTTTATTTAATTAAATTTATTTTATCAACATTTTCTTTTATTCTATCATCTATTTAGTTTTCCATTCTTTTTAAGCTTAAAACTTTAGTTATCCACATTTCCACATTTCTATTTTTCGTTTATTTTTCAATCTTTATAGTAGGTATTGTGGATAACTTATTGTTTGACAAATTTCATTAATGATTATATTATATACTTGTAATTATTATTATTTTTAAAGAAAGGAGACACTATGGTTTTAGATAAAGAAGTTTTATTAGAAAATGTTAAATCAAAATTAAAGTATGATGTTTTAAACATGACTTATGAATTAGCTATAAATCCTTTAAAAATAGCTATTTATGACGAAAATAAAATAGTTCTTGTAACTCCAAGTATTTCACAAACATCATTCATTCAAAATAACTGTTTTAATACTATTAAAGACGCTTTTGAATCTTTTACTAATAAAAAACATGATATTCAAATTATAGAACAAGATAATTTAGATACATTTTTAGAAGATTATAGAAAGCAACATTCAAAAGAAGCGATTAAGCCTAATAGTTTAAATCCAAACTTTACTTTTGATACTTTTGTTGTTGGAAGTAATAATCAATTAGCTGCAGCTATGGCAAAAGCTGTTTCTGAAAATCCTTCAGTTATATATAATCCTTTATTTATATATGGTGGACCAGGACTTGGGAAAACCCATTTAATGCAAGCTGTTGCTAACAATATTCTTAAAACTAGACCTACAACTAGAATTTTATATGTATCATCTGAAAAATTCTTAAACGATTTAGTTACTTCTATTAAAAATTTAAGTAAAGATACTGAAGAGTTTAGACATAAATATAGAAATGTTGATGTTTTTATAATGGACGATGTTCAATTTTTATCAGGAAAACAATCTGCACAGCAAGAGTTATTCAATACTTTTAACGAATTGCATGCTAATAATAAACAAATAATATTATCAGCAGATCAACCACCAAAGGATATTCCTGTTTTAGAAGATAGACTTAAATCTAGATTTAGCCAAGGACTTATCGTTGATATTAGTAAACCTGATTTTGAAACTAGACTTGCTATACTAAAGAAAAAGGCTGAAGATAAAAACATAATAATAGATGATCATATTTTATCTTTAATAGCAGAAAAAATAGATTCTAATATTAGAGAGTTAGAGGGAGCACTTAATAAATTAGTAGTTATTTCTTCATTTACCAATGTACCAATAACTATTGAAAATACTGAGAAAGCTCTAAATGACTTCTTCTTAGAAAAAGAAAACATTATTACTCCAGATACTATAATTGAAGTTGTATGTAATTATTATAGTGTTGATAAAAAAGACTTAAAATCTTCTAAAAAATCTAAAGATATCGTAGTACCTAGACAAATAGCAATGTATTTATGCAGAACAGAATTAGGGCTACCATATAAAAAGGTAGGAGAAATTTTTGGTAAGAAAGATCATACAACAATTATGCACGCAGAATCAAAAATTATTAAAGCGATGAAAGAAGATAAAAATACAAAATTAATTGTGGAAAGTGTGGAAAACATTTTAAGAACAAAAAATGAGATAAATCAATAATTTAAGTGAGTAGTAGACATAATTCGCACAATATATAAATCGCTAAACTTCATGTATACCAAGTGGTACAGTGTTATCCACATTGTAATTGTGGACAAGTTGTGTATAACTATTTTTTCTAGTGGATAACTATTACCTATGTGGATTTAGTGGATAACTAGGCATACTTATACACATAGTTGTACACATAATTAAATATATGAATTTAAAGGGTTAAATATACTTTTCCACAATATCCACATTACCTACTACTACTACTACTAATTAATAAAATAAATTTATAAATAAAAAAAGAAAGAGGACATTATGAAATTTATATGTGAAAAAAATATTCTTTCTAAAGGAATTAATTCTGTTATTAATGGTATATCTGTAAAAAGAGATACTATATTAGAAGGTATATTAATAACTACAAAAGATAACATGATTGTATTAAATACATATAATGAAGAAATAGGTATAGAATATAAAATAAATGCTAATATTTTAGAAAAAGGAGCAATAGTAGTTCAAGCACATACTTTTGCAGAAATTATAAGAAAATTACCAGATACTAATATAGAAATATATTTAGATAAAGAAAATAATCTATTAGCAATAGAATGTGAAGGATCAAAATATAAATTGGCAACTATGAAAGCTGAAGATTTCCCAGAATTACCTAAAGTAGATGCTAAATATAATTATGAATTAGAACAAAGAAGTTTAAGATCTGTTATAAAACAAACAATATTTGCAGTAGGAACAGATGAAAAACGTAAGTTATACACAGGATGTTTATTTGATGTGGAAAAAGATAAGTTAAATGTTGTTGCAGTTGATGGATACAGATTAGCAATAAGAACAATACCTATAAATTCAGAAAATGAATTTAAAATGGTAGTTCCAGGAAAAACATTAAGTGAAATTTCTAAGATATTAGATGATTCATTTGATAATTTAAGAGTAGGGTATGCTGAAAATCAAGCAATATTTGAATTTGAGAATTGTAAAATTATTACAAAATTATTAGAAGGTGAATTTTTAAATTATAAAAGTATTATAGAAGCAAAAGGTGAAACAAAAGTTAAAATAAATAGAATGTTATTACAAGATTCATTAGAAAGAGTTATGTTAATTTCATCACCATCTGTAGCTAAAGAAAAGAAAGAGCCAGTAGATATTACATTAGAAATAGGTAAAATGATAATATCTTGTGTAAGTACTGCTGGTATTGCTAAAGAAGAATTAATAGTAGAAACAGAAGGGCAAGAAATAAAATTAAAATTTAATCCAAAATTTATTTTAGATGTATTAAGAAATATTACTGATGAAGAAATCTTTATAGACTTTGGAACATCAATAAAACCTACAAATATTAAACCAATAGAAAAAACGGATGCTTATAGTTATATAATACTACCTATGAAAACAAGAGATTAATTATGAAAATTGTCCACATACATATATGTACATGTGGACAATTTCTTATATATAGAATATAATCAAAAAGAATTAAAAATAATTGTTAAATAATTAATAGATATCCACTAAATATACTAAAATGTGGATAAATAGATAAATTAAAGAAAAGTGTAAGAGAAGATATGTATATTAAAAATTTAAAATTAAATAATTTTAGAAATATAGAAAAAATAACTTTAGATTTTAATAAACAAGTTAATATTATATATGGAGAAAATGCAGAAGGAAAAACAAATTTGTTAGAATCTATATATATGTTTTCTTTTGGAAAATCATTTAGAAATAATAAAGATTTAGAATTATTGAAAATAGGAGAAGATTATTTTTTTAATACAATAACATATGAAAAAAATGGAGAAGAACATGAAATTTTAATTTCATATGATAAAAATACGAATAAAAAGTATATAAAGATTGATGGAATTGTACAAAAAAAATTAAGTTCATTAATAGGGAAACTAAATATAGTTGTATTTAAACCAAGTGATATAGAGATAATAAAAGAAGGACCTAGTACAAGAAGAAAATTTATTGATATGATAATTTCTTCTATTGATCCTAAATATATATATCATATAAATAGATATAATAAATTACTAGATGAAAGAAATAATTTATTAAAAATAATAAAATTTAATAGAAGTGTTAATATTAAAAAAAATTCTAATATAAATAATAAAATACTAAATAATAATATGAATGATGAAGACTATAATAAACAATTAATTAATACTTATGATAAGGAATTAATTGAATTAAATTTAATAATTTTCGAATATAGAAAAAAATATATCGAAATTATAAATAATAAAATTTTTGATATTCATAAAAGTATTAGTATAAATATGGAAAATATAGAAAAAAGTGAAAAATTAACCGTTAAATATATTTCGAAAATTGAAAATAAATCAAATTTAGTTAAAGTATTTGATAAAAACTTTGAAAATGATATTCAAAAAGGTTATACTGAATACGGAATACATCGAGATGATATAAAAATATCTATAAATTCATTAGATATAAGCAAATATGGCTCACAAGGACAACAAAAATCAGCAATACTTAGTTTAAAATTAGCAGAGCTAAATATTATAGAAGAAAAAATAAAAGATAAGCCTATATTATTATTAGATGACTTTATGTCAGAATTAGATGATAATAGAATAAAAAATATATTAAATAATATAAAAGATATTCAAATGATATTAACAACAACAAATAAAGTTGAAATAGAAAATAAAGAAAATAAGTTTTTTAATATACAAAAGGGACAAATAAAAGAATAGGAGAAAAAATGGAAAAAGTTAATCATGACTATAATGCAGATCAAATTCAAGTTTTAGAAGGTTTAGAAGCAGTAAGAAAAAGACCAGGAATGTATATTGGTACAACGTCACAAAGAGGATTACATCATTTAGTTTATGAGATAGTAGATAACAGTGTCGACGAAGCATTGGCAGGATACTGTACAGAAATTGAAGTAGAAATAAGACCAAATGATGTTATTATGGTTTCAGATAATGGAAGAGGAATTCCTGTAGATAAGCATAAAAAAACTGGACTTTCAGCTGCTGAAACTGTATATACTGTTTTACACGCAGGTGGTAAATTTGGTGGAGATAGTGGATATAAAGTATCTGGAGGACTTCACGGAGTAGGAGCTTCAGTAGTTAATGCATTATCTGAATGGACAGAAGTTGAAATAAAAAGAGATGGAAAACTTCATAAAATGAAGTTTGAATATGGAAAAACAATAGAAGGATTGCATACTGTTGGAGATGCAAAAGGATCTGGAACAAAAGTTACATTTAAAGCAGATGCTGAAATATTTGAAACAACAATTTATGATTATGATATACTTGGAAAAAGATTAAGAGAAATGGCATTTTTAAATAGAGGATTAAAAATAACATTTTCAGATTTAAGAAACGAAGATAAAAAAGAAGTACAAGTATTCCATTATGAAGGAGGAATTGTTTCATTTGTTGAATATTTAAATAGAAATAAACAAGCAATTCAAGATAAACCAGTATATTTTGGAAAAGAAGATGGAGATATTCCTGTTGAAGTAGCATTTCAATTTACAAATGCTTATTCAGAAAATGTTATTGGATTTGCAAATAATATTAACACAACAGAAGGTGGAACACATATAGAAGGATTTAGAAGAGCATTTACTAAAACATTTAATGATTATGCAAGATCTAAAAATTTATTAAAAGATAAAGATGAAAATCTTCAAGGAGAAGATATTAGAGAAGGTATAACTGCGATAATATCTGTAAAAGTTAGAAATCCACAATTTGAAGGACAAACAAAAACAAAATTAGGAAATACAGAAGCAACAGGAGCAGTACAATCATTAATAAATGAACAATTAGCTTGGTATCTAGAAGAAAATCCATCAATAGCTAAAACTATAGTTGAAAAATGTATTGCTGCTGCAAGGGCAAGAAATGCTGCAAGAAAAGCTAGAGATTTAGCAAGAAGAAAAACAGCATTAGATAGTATGACATTACCTGGAAAATTAGCTGATTGTATAGAAAAAGATGCTAAAAGATGTGAATTGTATTTAGTAGAGGGAGATTCTGCTGGAGGTACAGCAAAGCAAGGAAGAGATAGAAATTTCCAAGCTATATTACCTTTATGGGGAAAAATGCTTAATGTAGAGAAAGCAAGAATAGATAAATTATTAAGTGATCAAAAATTAACTCTTGTAATTCAATCATTAGGAGCAGGAGTAGGAAAAGATTTTGATATAGAAAAAATAAGATATGGGAAAATAATAATAATGGCCGATGCTGATGTTGACGGAGCACATATTAGAACATTATTATTAACATTCTTCTATAGATACATGAGACCTCTTGTAGAAAATGGACATATTTATTTAGCACAACCCCCTCTATTTAAAGTAACAAAAAGAGGAATGAAAGATATATATTGTTATAGTGATAGAGAATTAGAAGAAACAATGAAATCTTTAGGAGATTCTAGACAACAAGCAACAGTTCAAAGATATAAGGGACTTGGAGAGATGTCTTCAACACAATTGTGGGAAACAACAATGGACCCAGAACAAAGAACATTAGTAAAAGTTACAATTGAAGATGCAAGTTATGAAGATGAAATTTTTTCAACATTAATGGGAGATGAAGTACAACCAAGAAAAGAATTTATCGAAAAGTATGCACATACTGTTAAGAATTTAGATATATAAAAGAAAAACTTTAAAAGATTATAATCTTTTAAAGTTTTTTTATTTATATAAAAGAATATAAATAAAAAAATTTTATAAAGTACTTTACAAAAAAAGCAATATAGTTTAAAATGCTGTATACAATGAAAGGAGTTAAAATTGAATACAGGTAGTTGGCTTCATATAAAAGATATTGGCCATGATTATTATTGTACAAAAGATAAAGTCTTTAATGTTATAAAAATTAAACCTATAAATTATGAATTAAAGTCAAATTTAGAAAAAAAGACAGTTTTAATGTCATATAATCAATTTTTAAAAATATGTAATTTTAATTTTAATATTTTAATTAAAAGTAATAAAGATAACTTAATTAACATATTCAATAATTTTAATCAATTAAAATTTAAAAATCAATCTTTTTTAAATACTGAAAATAAGCAAGAACTTTTAAAAGAATATATTAAATTTTTAGAAACTATAAATAGTGAATCAAAAGCAGTATCCAAAGATTTTTATATATTGATATTTGAGAAAATAAATTTAGATAAGATAAAAGAAAAAGTAAAAAATATTAATAAAATTTCAAACACTTTTAAATTTAGAGAAAAAGAAGAAGAAAAGAAAAAAGTATTTCAGGAAGAAATAAAATTAACTTTAAATATTTTAATAGAAAAAAGAAAAAATATTCTTGAAAATATAACTAGATGTGGAAATGGTGCAGAAATTTTAAGAGAGGATGATCTTAAAACCTTTTTATCAAATTATTATATAAGTGAGGTGAATATAGATGGATTTTAAAAATAGAGAAAAATCAAAAAATATATATGTAGAAAAAAAGAATGTGTTTTTAGAAAAATTAAAACCTACATATATTAGCTTAAAAAATCCTAAGTATTTAGAAGTGGATAATAAGTATATTTCAACATTACTTGTAGTTGACTATGAAAAAGAAGCTATAGATATAATATTTAAAGAACTTATAAATAGTGATTTAAATATTAGAATGAATATTGTATATGAAAAATTAGACAAGTATAAAACAATAAAAAATATAACATATTATTTAGGAAATTCAGGAGCAGAGCTTATAGAAGGAAAAAATAATAGTCAAGATAGAGAAATAATAGAATTTTCATATAATGATGCTAAATATATAAGAAAAAGACTGCAAGTTGATAATGATGAATTATACAATTTATATGTATACATAACTTTAGTAGAGGATGAATATAAAGTTCTTGAATATAATGTTAATAAGATTAAAGGGATTTGTTTATCAAATCGGACTAACTGTAAGAACAGCAAATTATAGGCAATTAGAAGGATTTGAATCAACATTACCTATTTCAAAGCAAGCTAATATTTTAAAAGAGGTAACTAAAAGAAATGTTTTAGAATCAAGTTTGGTTTCAACTTATCCATTTATTTTTTCATCAATTAATGATGAAAATGGAATATTACTTGGAAAGACTTTACATAACAATTCTCTTGTACTAATTGATAAATTTAATAGAAAAAAGTATAAAAATGGTAATATGAGTGTGTTTGGTACATCTGGATCAGGTAAATCCTTCTTTTGCAAATTGAATATAATGCGAGAATATTTAAATGGGACATTTCAATATATAATTGATCCAGAAAGAGAATATTTGAGTATTTGTAAATATTTAGATGGTAGCATTATTAAGATAGGCCCATCTTCTGAAGAATATTTAAATGTTTTTGATATAAGAGAAGAGGATTCTGATAAAAAATATTTGGCTTCAAAATTATTAAAGTTAAAAAGTTTCTTTTATTTGATTTTTGAAAATATAGTAGATGAAGATTACAGTTTAATAGAAGAAAAAATAATAAATATATATGAAAAATGTGGAATAACATTTGATGATAATTCTTTATATGAAAAAGAAAATAAAGATACTATACAAATTAAGCCTGTTTTTAAAAATACAAATTGTATGCCAGTTTTAGAAGATTTATATAAAGAAATGGAAGATGATAAAAGATTAGAAAAGTATATGAATAGGTTAAAAATATTTGTATATGGATCATTAAGTTTTTTTAATAAACATACAAATATAGATATGGATAACAGGTTAGTTGTTGCAGATATTTATGATCTTGGAGAAGAAAATTATAAATATGGAATGTTTTTATTTATTGAAGCTTTTTGGAATAAAATTAAATCTAATAAAGAAATAAAAAAACTTATATATATTGATGAAATTTGGAGAATAATTGGAGCTTCTTCAAATAAGGAAACTGCAATATTTATATATAAGATATTTAAAACTATTAGAAAAAATAATGGAGGAGCAATAGCTATAACTCAAGATATAGAAGATTTATTTTCTTTAGATGATGGAAAGTATGGAAAAAGCATAATAAATAATAGTAGCATAAAATGTATTTTTTCATTAGAAGAAGAAAATATAAATATATTATCTTCTAATATAAATATAACTGAGAGAGAAAAAATAGAAATAAATAATTTAAATAAAGGTGAATGTCTTTTATTAGCAGAGTATAATCATTTATTAATTGAAATAATATCAAATAAATTAGAAAAGAAAATTATAGAAGAAATTAATTAAAATAAATATGTAAATGGAGGAAATATTGAAAACTGAAATATTAACAGCTATGGATAATAGTGAATTTAATCAAATACTTAAAGAAAGATTAGAAAATATGAAAGTATATGAAGATGTTAGTTATTTTGAAGGAATAAAAGAAAATATAATAAAAAATCCTAATATCTCAATAGTTATTATAAATGAAATGATTGGTACAAAAGAAGAATTAATAAAAATTATTCAAGAGTTAAAAAGTAGCAAATATAAAATAGAAATAATTATATTTTTAGAAAAAGAGGATATTGAATTTAGACAGTTACTTACATCATATGAAATAACAGAAATATTTTTGAATGATCAAGTAACAATAAAAGAAATAATTAATTTGATAAGAAAAGATGAAAAAATAAGAAGTAATCAATTAGAAAATGAAATAAAACAATTGAAAGAACTAGTATTTAATATAAATAAAGAAAATGAAGAATATAAATTAAAAGTATGTAAAATAAGTATAAAAAATAGAATAAAAAAATCAATTAATACTGTTTTTAATAATTTAGAAATTTATAGAAGAATAAATATAAAAAATAGTAAAAATAAAATAGAAAATGAAGAAGGAGATTTAGAAAAAATGAATAAAGCAATAATAAGAAATTATATGGATCAAATAAAAAAATACCAAGAAAAAAAGAAAGTTATAAAAATGGAAGAAGCTATAAGAAAATATAATGCTACTGCCAGTAGTAGAAGTGAAAGAAGCATCAAAATACGTTCCGAAAGAGAAGAAACTCTTGCG
This sequence comes from Clostridiales bacterium, assembly GCA_013333105.2. Lineage (GTDB taxonomy): Bacteria > Bacillota > Clostridia > TANB77 > CAG-508 > JABCPO02. The sequence goes on from JABCPO020000002.1 coordinate 68,227, forward strand.
GTATTAAAAAGAATAGAAAATCTTCTAAAAGAAATATACAAAATATAGATAAAAGAAAAAATAAAAAAATATTAGAAAGGAATAGATATTATTAAATAATATAAATAAGATATGAATTTATTAGAAAATGAATTAACAACTAAAAAAAGAGGTAGACCTAGGGGAAGCAAAAACAGAATAAAAGAAAATTTGGTAGATAGGGAAAAAGAAATAAATAAAAGTCAAAAAGGATTTTTAACTAATTTGTTAGAAAAGGCTGCTAATACAGCAATTGATTTTGGAATAAGAATTGTTACACCTGATATAATAGAAAATCAAGTGATAGATATTAAAAATAGTATATTTGAAAATGGATTAACTAAAGGTATAGATAATATAGTGAAAAATATACAAGATTTTGGTAAAAATATATTAGGATTAAATAATGGTAATTATAATGATTTTGATGAAATTAATTTAGCAATTAAAAAAATGGAAATGGATTCTATATTATCTAGTAATATAGAAAAAGGGGTTGAAAAATACCTTGATAAAAATATGGATAAGTTGGAGGAAAGATTTAAAGAAAAATTAAAATCTAATGATAAAAATATATTAGATAAATTTAATAAAAGTATAGAAAAAAATTTAAATGAAGAAATGAGTAAAGTGAAAAAATTAAATGAATTTAATAATTTATGGGAAAAAGCTTGGGATGATAGAGATATAGATAAAATGGAGAAATATTTAAAAGAAATAAATAAATTAAGATTAGAAATTCCAATGTTTAAAAATTTAATATCAAAAAGTGATCTTATAAATGAATTACATGGAAATATAGTTAGAACTGGAAGATTTGATTATGTAGAGGGGATGGATAAATATTTAATTGAACAAGGAGAAATAGATAAAGATACATTAAAATATAAAGGAAAATTAGATTATTAATAATATATTTGTGTGATATAATAAAATTATA
>JABCPO020000003.1 GCA_013333105.2 Clostridiales bacterium
ATATGAAGTAACAATATCACCAAGTGGAAAGACAGTAATACTAACAAAGAAAATAGAAAAAGGTAAGATATTACCATATGCAGGAGCAGAAAAGAATATCGGATTTGGAGTAATATTAGTAGCAATGATAGGATATTCATTAAGAGTATTAAAAGAACAAAGAAGAATAAATAATATTAGAAAAATCAGAGGTATTAAGAGATAATTTCTGTATAAATAAATGAAAGAACTGAATTTATAAATTTAGTTCTTTTTCTTTTGTTTCTTTATCTTTTTTATTTTCTTTTTTATTTTCTTTTTTATTTTCTTTTTTTTTATATTCTTTTTCTGTTTCTTTTATATTTTTTCCTTTATTATTTATTTTATGATTAGTCTATTTATTTTTAATCGTATTATTATATTTTGTTATTTATTTAAATATATATAGATTTATTCATTTACTTATGTTTACATAAAAGTAAAAGTGTGGTATAATTTTAAGTATAAAATAAATGATGACGTGATTAGTTATTGCGTTAAAGGAGGAAAATATGACAGTTAATTTAAATATTCGGAAGAAACCAAATGTAGTATATGTATATAATCCAAAAATATATTATACTTGTTCGACTTACCTCATAGGTAAAAATAGAGATGGAAAATCATTAAGATTAGAGCTTGATGATACAGATGCTAATAAGCAAAAGCCACTTCACACGAAAGAAGGTCGTTATATAAAAATGGTGCCTGAGGAAATTATTACAGTAGAAGAACTGAGTGAACATCTTAAATTAAGAAATTTACTAAACTCAGTTTCAAACGGAACTGAAGTATTTTCAAGGTTTGATGAAATTTCAGTTAGAGATTTAAATGAATTGTTTGAAGAAGAAGGTGTTTCTTTTGCAATTTCGTATAGAACGAGATTTAATTCGAAATATCAAGAAAATATCTTACGATTCACAAGCAAAACTTTCAATGGAGTATACCGTATTGATAATGATTTAATTGTTATTAAATTAAATAATGACAATATTGTACTTAGAATTGAAAATTTGGTGGATTAATAGTTTTATTAGAATGTATGTATTAGAGTTATTAATTATAATAGATACATTCTTTTTTATTGTTAAATATCAAAAATATGATATAATTAAAGTATCAAAATACCATATATTAATATTTTGAATATTTTTTGAAATAGAGGTGTAAATTATGAATAGGAATGAGTATTAGCAGATTTAAATAAATATTATACAAAATATAATTTTGGAGGAAAACATTATGCCATCAGAAAAATTTAATAAAGCGAAATCTATTTCTAAAGTGAATAAAGGTATTCGGTTAAATACCCCAATAAGAGAGGAACTTGATAAGCATTTTATTGTAATATCATTTGATGCTAAAATATACACAGATTATTATGATGATAATAATGTCAGAAAAATAAAGGAAGTAAATTATATAGACCTTGTTGAAGAAAGAAATTATACATTAGGATTTCATACAAATAATGGTGTATATGAACACTTTTTAGCTGAATACATCGGAATGGGAATTTTTTCTTTAATTGTAATTAGAAATAAAAGTGAAATTATTAAAACTGGGCGATATTTTATTATTTCACCATATAGTGTAGAAAAGCTAAAAACTTTTAATAAATATGTGCTTAATTCATATGAACAAATTTATGAAAAGAAAACTCTGCCAAAACAAGAAATTGTTTTTAGAGATGTAGAAAATTTATACAATTGTATTAAAAATGCTAAACAGGTAAAATTTAATTTTGAAAATGAAACAAAAGTATTTACAAATTTTAAATATTTATCTAGGGTATCTACAAATTATGTTTTGATAGAGTTTGAAGAAGAAGCATTCTTGATAGAAAATGATTGTCTAAAAGAATTTAATATTAGTTTATAGGTGTAAAGTGAGGATATTATGAAAATTAATTTAGATTTAATACCGATTTATAATTCTCGGATTACAAGAGGAGAAGATATTGTTTTAAATACTGAGCTTGTGAAAAATGAATATTATTCTGTAATTGGATTTGATAAAAATCAAAATAGTAAAAAATATATTAATCTTAAATATATTGGTGGTCAAATTTTTGAAAAAGATTATAATGTATTTGAAGATAAGCTTACAGTTATTTTAGCGATTGAAAAATCTAGTATCTATTATAATTATGTGCAAGTAATTGATTTTAATCAAATTGAAATTCAAAGTATTAGATACAATATTGATGAATTTAAAAGTGCTTATGATTTTATTAAGTTAGAAGATAAGTTAAAAGAATATAATGGTATTCCAATAAAGTTTATTAATAAACAAGGAAAATCTTTTATGACTAAAGGATTTGTAACACTTATGATAAATAAAGGGGAAGTTCTATTTGAGTTTAAAAATTTAATATTTAAGAAAAAAATTTGGTAATATTATAAAAAAAGATGATTTCTATATAGAGATCATCTTTTTTATATAATTTAAATTATTTCAAAATAATAAAGTAATTTAAAATAATTTAAATTACATCTTAAATATGCTATAATAATTAATTGTTAACATGTTTATAGAATATGTAGAAGAAAAAAAGTAAAGGAAAGGATTTTGGATGTTAGATAAAAAATATAATGCATTAGAAAAAGAAGCAGAAAAAAGAAAATATTGGGAAGAAAATGAAGTATACAAGTTTGATGAAAATAGTCCAAAACAAGTATATTCAATAGATACACCACCACCAACAGTTAATGGTAAAATTCATATTGGACATATTTTTTCATATTCACAAACAGAAATGCTTGCAAGATATAAAAGATTAAGAGGGTTTAATATATTTTATCCCTTTGGATTTGACGATAATGGATTACCTAGTGAAAGATTAGTAGAAAAAGAACAAGGAAAAAGAGCTCATGAAATAGGTAGAGAAGAATTTTCAAAGTTATGTTATGCAACAACAGATAAGTATGAAGCAGAATTTAAAGAATTATTTAATAAAATGGCAGTAAGTACTGATTGGTCAAATTCATATAAAACTGTAAGTCCAGAAACTATAAGAATAAGTCAAGCTTCATTTTTAGATTTAGTATCTAAAAATAAATGTTATCATGGAGAAGCACCTGCACTTTGGTGTAATGAGTGTTTAACAACAATAGCTCAAGCAGAGCTTGAAACTAAAACAAAACCAACAACATTTAATCATGTATTTTTTGAAACAAAGGAAACAAATGAAAAGTTTAAAATAGCTACAACTAGACCAGAATTATTACCTGCAATAGTTGCAGTATTTGTAAATCCAGAAGATGAAAAAAATGCACATTTAATTGGTAAGACAGCAGTAATACCAGTAGTTAATGAAGAAGTTCCTATTTTAGCAGATGAAAAAGTAGATATGGAAAAAGGAACTGGAATTGTTATGAGTTGTACTTTTGGAGATCAAACAGATATAGAATGGTGGAGAAAGTACAAATTACCATTAAAAAATATCTTTACAAAAGATGGTAAAATAGAAAGTTCTGTACCTAATTATGGTGGAATGTGGATAAAAGAAGCAAGAAAGAAAGTTGTAGAAGATTTAAAAGAAGCAGGAGCTATTGATAAGATTGAAGATCATGAACATGAAGTACAAGTACATGAGAGATGTGGTAGAGAAGTTGAATATACAGTTATGAAACAATGGTTTATTGACATTATGAATCATAAAAAAGATTTCTTAGAAATAGGAAACAAGATTAATTGGCATCCAAAGCATATGAAATCAAGATATGATGAATGGGTAAATAATGTAATGTGGGATTGGTGTATATCAAGACAAAGATACTTTGGAGTTCCATTCCCAGTTTGGTATGAAAAAGAAACAGGAAAACCGGTATTTGCTTCTGTAGAAGAATTACCTGTAAATCCATTAGTTGATAGACCTAAAGGATATGAAAATGTAGAATTAGTACCAGAATTAGATGTTATGGATACATGGGCTACATCTTCAATTACTCCACTTATAAATATGAGATATGGAAGAGAAAATAATTTAGAAGATAAATTAAGACCAATGTCAGTTAGAACAAATGCTTCAGAAATTATAAGAACATGGGACTTTTATACAATAGTAAAGAGTTTTTATCATTTTGGAGAAATTCCATGGGAAAATGTGATGATTAGTGGATTTGTTATGGCAAGTAAAGGACAAAAGATTAGTAAATCAAAAGGAAATAGTAAGATTGATCCGGTAGATTTATTAAAAGAAGTGCCAGCAGATTATATTAGATACTGGGCTGGAACTGGTAGATTAGGAATGGATATTGTATATTCAGATGAAACAGTTCAAAGAGGTAAAAAATTAGTAAATAAATTATTTAATGTATCTAAGTTTATAGAAATGCACTTAGGTGACTATACAGATTTAAAATTAAATGAAAATGAATTTGAATATTTTGACAAATATATTTTAAATAAATTTATGGAAGTTGAAAAAGGATTTATAAAATATTTAGAAGAATATGAAGTTGGATTAGCATTAAATCATTTAGAAAAATTCTTCTGGAATTTCTGTGATAACTATATAGAGATAGTAAAACACAGATTGTACAGACCTGAAGAATTTGGAGAAAAAGCACGTTTGTCAGGACAAAAAACAGTGTATACATTATTATTTAAATTATTACAAGATTTTTCTATTTATTTACCATATATTGCAGAAGAAGTATATATGGGAATATATAAAGAAAATATGAAAATTAAATCAATTCATAATACTGAAATAAAAGAATTAACATATAATTTTGAAGGGGCAGAAACAGGAGAAGATTTAATAGAAATAATTAGTTTCTTAAGAGGAGAAAAGACAAAAAATGGAGTTTCTCTAAAAACGGAAATAGAAAATGTAACAGTATATGCAAATGAAAAAGTAAGAAATGCAATAAAAGAAGCAGAAAAAGATTTAAAAGCAACATTATTTATAAATAACTTAGAGGTTAAAGAATTAACTGAGGAAATATTAAATGAAGAAGCAAATAAATTAGAAGAAAATGTAGATAATATTTCATTTGTTGTAAAAGATGTAAAATTAAATATAGAAGAAAAATAAATTTATAAAATTTGTAGTTGAATTATAAGTTTAAAATTAGAGGTAAAAGTGTATATTATATACACTTTTATTTTTTATATTAAAATATTTATGGTATTTTTATATAATAGGTATATAATATTAATATAGAGTGTTGATAGTTAAAATTCTTTATATTTTATTTTAACTGTGATATACTAGGCGAGATATAATTAAATTAAGAAATAGTAGGTGGAACTAATGAGAAAAATAGTAATTAATGGGTATGAAAATGCCAAAAGAATTCACTTAATAGGTATAGGTGGAATAAGTATGAGTGCTATAGCACAAATGCTTGTAGTAAACGGATTTGAGGTTACAGGTTCTGATACACAAGAAGGAGAACAAATAGAAGTTTTAAGAAAAGTAGGAATTCCAGTAACAATAGGGCATAATTCTGAAATAGCTAAAAAAGCAGATTTAATTATTTATACTGCTGCAATAAAAGAAACAGATGTTGAATATGTAGCAGGAAAAGAAGCAGGAATTCCTTTGATTGAAAGAGCTATATTTATAGGTATACTTACAAAACAATATGAAAATAGTATTGCTATATCTGGAACACATGGGAAAACAACAACAACATCATTTATAACTAATATATTTTTAGAGGCAAATTTAGATCCTACTGTACAAGTTGGAGCATATTTAAGAGATATAAATGGAAATTATCAAATAGGAAATTCATCATACTTTATATTTGAATCATGTGAATATAAAGATAGTTTCTTACATTTTTATCCTAAAACAGCAGTAATTTTAAATGTAGATGCAGATCACTTAGATTATTTTAAAGATATAGAGGCAATAGTAAATTCTTTTGAAAAATTTACAGATAATGTAACTGAAAATGGAATAGTTATATTAAATGAAGAAGATGCTCATAAAGAAGAAATAGTTGAATATATAAATAAAAAGAATAAAGAAGAAAATAGAAATACTAAAGTTACTACATTTGGATTAAATTCAGGTGATTATGTAGCAGAAGATATAGTATTTGAAAATGGAAAAACAAAATTTATTGTTTTAGAAAAATTAACTGGAATAAGACAAGAAGTAAATCTTCAAGTTATGGGAACATACAATGTATTAAATGCTTTAGCGGCATATGCTACTGGAAGAATGTATGAAATAGATAGTAAAATTGTTGCAAACGGATTACATAGATTTGCAGGAGTTCATAGAAGATTTGAATTTAGAGGAACAGTTAATGAAGCTAATGTATATGATGATTATGCACATCATCCAACAGAAATAATGGCACTTGCTACATCTGTAAATAAGATGAATTATGATAATGTATATGCAATATTCCAACCACATACATATTCAAGAACAAAAGCTTTGAAAAATGAATTTGTAAATGCGTTATCAAAGTTTGATAATGTTATTCTTACAAAAATATATGCAGCAAGAGAAATGCTTGATCCTGAAATAAAAGAAGAAGAAATTGTAGGAAAATTAAAAGAAAAAGGAACAAATGCAGTATATATTGAAAAATTTGAAGATATTTCAAAATACATAAAAGAAAAAGCAAAAAAAGGTGATTTAGTATTAACAATAGGAGCTGGAACAGTTACAAATATTGGAGAATTATTAACTAAATAATAGGAATTAATAAAATGAAAAAAATAAATATAGACAAAAAAGTAAGAATAGTATTAATACTTATATTAATTATATTAGCATCATCATTACTATATTTTGCATATATAAATTCAAATTATTATAGAGAAAAACAATACAAAATTGAAGATAGAGATATAAAAGAATTAAAAGAAAAGTATAATATAGAAAAAAGAAATTATGTTAAATCAATTAATGTAAATATTGATAAATAAAAATGTCCTAAAATTTCTTAGGACATTTTTTAAGTTAGAAATAGAGGTATATATGAGTAAAATTGGTGTATTTGATTCAGGACTTGGAGGTTTAACTGTACTTTTTAATTTGAATAATTCAAATGAATATGTATATGTTGCAGACCAAAAGAATAATCCATATGGAGAAAAAACAATCGAGCAATTATTAGATTATAGTAAAAAAATAATAGATTTTTTAATTTCAAAAGGGTGCGATAAGATAGTTATAGCATGTAATACAGTATCTGCTAATGTTTCAAACGAGTTAAGAAAAATCTATAATGAAATAGAAATTATTGATGTTATAACTGAAACAGTTAAATTGATAAATTCAGAAAAATATAAAAAAGTGAAAAAAATATTACTTATTGCAACAGAAAAAACAATAGAAAGTAATATGTATCAAAAATTGATTAATAAGGAAGTTAAAGGAATTGCTACAAAAGATATTGTACCTGCAATAGAAAATTTAGCTTCTAAAAAAGAGATAATTAAAATTATAGATAGATATTTAGAAAAAGAAAAGGGTAAACATGATGCAATATTATTAGGATGTACACATTATCCAATAATAAAAAAAGAAATAGAAAAATATTTACAAATAAAATCAATTGATTCTATATCAGCTGTTTCTAAATATGTAGATAATATTTCAACTAAATTAGATAATAATAATAATAATAATTTAAATAATATAAAAAATGACAAATATAGTAATTTAGAAATATATACAACAAAAGATGAAAAGTATTTAGAAAAACAAATAAAAGAAATATTTAATAAAGATATAAAAGTTAAAATATTGAAATAATAAAATGTTAAATAGTAAAATAAAAGAAAAAGAAGAAAATAACAAAAAAGAAAAAAGAATATAAAATATAAAATATTAATAAAAGATATCAAAAATAATTAATATCTTTAATATTAAAAAAAAGTTATATATACTATTAATAAGATATTATATAAATAGGAAGAAGGAATTATGAAATATATAATTGGAAATTGGAAAATGAATATGTTGCCAAATGAAGCAATAAACTTTTTAGAAAATTATACTCAAGGAGTTAAAGGGATTAAAGCAGATAGAAAATTAATAATATGTGTACCATTTATTGATATGTTTTATTCAAATCTTTATACACAAGAAACTAATGTTAAAATAGGAGCACAAAATATGCATTTTAAAACATCTGGAGCATATACAGGAGAAGTTTCAGGTGAAATGTTAAGTTCTATTAATATAGAATATAGTATTATTGGACATTCAGAAAGAAGAATGTATTTTGGAGAAACTGATGAAACTGTAAATTTAAAAGTTAAACATGCAATAGAATTAGGAATAAATCCAATAGTATGTGTAGGAGAAGAACTTTCTGTAAATGAAGAAGGAAAAACTTTAGAATTTGTAGAAAATCAAATTAGAGAAGGATTAAAAGGATTAGAAAATCTACAAAATATAAATAATGAGATAATTATTGCTTATGAACCAATATGGGCAATAGGAACAGGAAAAACTTGTGATTCAGAATATGCAAATACTGTAAATGGGCATATTAGAAAAGTAGCAAAGGAAATGTATCCAAACGCTAATATTTCTGTACTATATGGTGGAAGTGTAAAAAGCCAAAATGCAGAAGAAATTTTATCAAAAGAACATATTGATGGAGTTTTAGTTGGAGGAGCAAGTTTAGACTCAGAAGAATTTATTAAAATTTCAAAAGCAGGATTATAGATTATAATTAATTTAAATTTAGAAAGGTAAATATGTATAAAAAAATAGCTGTAATGGTAATAGAGGGATTTGGAATAAAAGATTCTGAATTCGGAAATGTTGTAAATGAAACAAGTATGCCTGTATACAGTAAGATATTAGAAAAATACCCAAGCACAATTATATATACAAGTGGGAAAAATGTAGGACTTAGTGAAGAACAAGTTGGTACATCAAGTGTTTCATATGGTAATATTGGAGCTGGGAGAATAATAAAAAGCAATTTACTAAAGATAAATAATGAAATAGAAAATGGTGATTTTTTTCAAAATGAAAATTTAAAGAAAATATATGATGAAGTAAAAGAAGGTGGTAATTCTATTCATTTAGTTGGACTTTTATCAGACGGTGGAGTTCATAGTAGCATTAGACATTTGAGTGCGTTTTTAGAATTAGCTAAAAGAAAAGATATTTCAAATGTATATATTCATGTAATATTAGATGGAGTAGATACTGAGCTTAGAGATGCTTCTAAGTATATAGCAGAATTGGAAGAGATAATAGCTACAAAGGAAGTGGGAAATATTTCTACAATAATAGGTAGAAAGTATGCTATGGACTGTACAGGAGATTATAGGAATACAAAAATTGCTTATGATGCTCTTATGTATAACAAAGGAATTTTAAAAAGAGATTATATTAGGGAAATAGAAGAACAATATATGCAAGATAGATATGATAGAAATATACACCCTATAATATGTACAGATATAAAAAATAAACCAATAGCAGAAATGAGAGATGATGATGCAGTAATATTCTTTAATTTTAGACAAGACAGAATGAAACAATTAGTAAGTGCATTTAAAGATCCATATTTCGATAAATTTGAAACAAGTAATATGAATTTAAATTTAGTTACAATGACAGAATACTTGGATAGTAAAAATACAACATGCATTTATGAGCAAGAAGAGTTAGAAGATACATTTATAGATTTTGTAAAAGATAAAAATATAAGATTGGTAAAAATTTACGATAAAATAAAAGAAGAAAATTTAGAAAGAATATTATACTGTAATAAAAAGAAAAATATATTTGATTACTGTGATATTACTTATGAAAATAAATTAGAAGATGAAGAAAATAATACAGAAGAAAAAGAACAAAAATATAATATAAAATCAGTAATAACAAGTAATTTAAAAGAAAAAGAATATTTAGAAAATATAAGAAGAAATATAATTAATAATGCAAATATATGTAAATATGAAATATCAAAAAAAGAAGATGATATATACTTTATGGATTTTTCAAATTTAGATGTTATAGGACATTTTGGAGAATATAACTTAGCTAAGCAAGCATTAGAAGCAATGGATGAAGCGATAGGCATTATTAAAGAAGAATGTGAAAAGCAAGGAGTTACATTAATAATAACTTCAACACATGGAAATATAGAAGAAATGATAGACAAAGAAACAGGAGCAATAAATACAAAAAATACAAATAATCCTGTTCCATTTATAGTTTTATCAGAAAACATAAATAAAATTAATTCTGGTAATATATCAGATATAGTTCCAACAATAATTAATATAATGGGATTAAAACAGCCTGAAGGAATGACAGGAAAGTCTTTAATTTCTAGATAATGAATAATTAGGTGGGTATGAAAAAAGAAAAAGAAATATACGAAAGAATTCAAAGATTAATATACTATATGATTCCTGAAAAATGGGAATCTATAAAATTATATGCATCAACAAGAGAAAATTTAAAAGGTAAAAAAGGAGAATTATTTTTTTATTATAAACCTAAAAAAATATTACCAGCTTCATATATAAATTGTTATGAAGTACCAGATATTTTCGATATTGAAGAAGATGAATATTTAAAATTGATATCAAAGTTATATAATACAATATTAATTTTAAATGATTATCATGCTAAGTATTTAGGAATCAATTGGACTAATATTACAATAGCAATAGATAAGTCTAAATTTAAAATAGAAATATTAGAAAATGATTTATCTAAAAGCGAATTTGATTCATACGAAAGACATATAGTATGGAGATACAAAAATTTAAAAATAGAGCCAATATCAAAAGAAGAAAAGTATATTATAAAAAAGTTCTTTATGTCTAAAGAAGCAAAACAACCTAAAGAAGTATTTATTTCACCACTTATAAATCAAAAAGTAAAAAATATTGTAGATTATGAAAAAGTTTTAACTGTTGAAGAAGCATTAGCACAAAAAGAAGAAGAACGATTAGAAGAAGAATACTACAAATTAAAAGAAATAAAAAGACAAGAGAGATTGAGAAAAAAAGAAGAAAGAGAAAGAAAGAGCGGCATAAACAATATTTATGAAAATAAAGATTCATATAATATAATGGGAAATAATATTA
>JABCPO020000004.1 GCA_013333105.2 Clostridiales bacterium
ACTTCTTTTATTACACTACCATTATCTTTATTTATTATATTTACTTTTAATGTTCTTGGAAGACTTTCTTTATTTCCTCCGTTTACTGGTAATGTCTTTTTTACTTCTGTATTTTGCACTTCATATTCATATGAGTTTTCTGTTTTTCTGTAATTTGTAATATCTGTTTTTAGTACTACTGTATAAGTAATATTTTCTCCAGTATTTGTTGTCTTATCTAAACTTTCATTTACTACATATCCACTTTTATCTGCTTTTAATGGAGCTATTACTTCTTTTTCTGGTAAACCTTTATCATTTGATATTGTTACTGTTATTTCATTTGGTAATCTTGATTTATTTCCACCATTTACAATTATATCTTTTGTTACTGTTACTTTTGGTGATACATAAGTTATATTAAAGTCTGCTTGATTATCTGCTGTCTTTGTATTTGGCTCTATACTATATCCTTCTGGTAATCCTGATATATCAAATGTTACTTCATAATTATAGTCTGTATATGTATCATCAAGTTTTGGCAATTCATTCCATGTATATGTTAATAACTCATCATTATTTGCTCTATGCCCTACATTATTTGTATTTGCATGTGTTATTACCTGTCCATTTCTTTTTATTACTGGTACTACTTTCGTTTCTTTATCATTATTCAATAATGTATTTGATTTATCTTTTATTGTTTTAGTTATTGATACTTTTTCATCAGCTATATTTATTGGATTTATTTTTAATATGTATATTGGATAACTATAATTCCAATTTGTATCAACTTTAGGATTGCTACCCCATATACCTACTCCCACATTTACTGTTTGAACTCCAGTTACTTTTCTTGTAAATGAATATGTTCCATCTTCATTTTTCTTTAATAATCCATTACTTGCTTGTACTATATCTAATATTTCTCTATTGTATTTTTTTAATACTGGTAAATTAAATTTATTTGTATTTGGTGATACATTTATTTCTTCATTATATAAATATAAAGTTGTTAAATTTCTTAATCCTTTTAACGGTTCTATATTTTCTATTTTATTATTATATAAATTTAAATAATTTAAATTTGTTAATTCGCTTAATGGTTCTATATTTTCTATTTTATTTCCATATAAATTTAAATAATTTAAATTTGTTAATTCGCTTAATGGTTTTATATTCTCTATTTCATTATTATCTAAAGATAAGACCATTAAATTTGTTAATCCCTTTAGTGGCTCTATATTTTCTATTTTATTATTATATAAAGATAAATTTGTTAAATTTGTTAATCCTTTTAATGGTTCTATATTCTCTATTTCATTATATTCTAAAACTAAATTTGTTAAATTTGTTAATCCTTTTAATACCTCTATATTCTCTATTTTATTTTCACGTAAATATAAGTAATTTAAATTTGTTAATCCTCTTAGTGGTTCTATATTTTCTATTTTATTATTTGTTAAATACAAATATTTCAAACTTGTTAATCCATTTAGTGCCTCTATATTCTCTATTTTATTATTACCTAAATCTAATTCTGTTAAATTTGTTAATCCTCTTAATGGCTCTATATTCTCTATTTTATTTCCATATAAATTTAAATAATTTAAATTTGTTAATCCTTTTAATACCTCTATATTCTCTATTTTATTTTCACGTAAATATAAGTGATTTAAATTTGTTAATCCTCTTAATGGTTCTATGTTTTCTATTTTACTAACAGGTAAAACTAATTGTGTTAAATTTATTGCTTTTTCTAACCCTACTAAATTCATTGCAGTATTTTTAGTATTAATAGTACTTGTTCTTATAGTTACTATTCTTTCCATCTCATCTTTATATATTTCATTTTCATCAGATGGTTTTATATAACTAGGATTAGATAATTTTAAATCATAATAATTATAGCTATCTTTTCTTTCATTATCTGGCTTTTTAAAATACTTTAATAAAAAGTTCTTTAAATCTTGGTCTGGAATATTAACTATTTCTCTTGTATCTGCTTTTTGATTAATAATCTTAGCATTAAATACTTTAGTATTTGTATTAGTTACTAAATATACATTTAATATACTAGCTATAACTAATAAAGCTAATAACATTATTTTGGTATATTCATTACTAATTATATTTTTGGTTCCTTTCATTTTATACTTTCCTTTCTTTGATTTTTGTGTATATCTTATTAACTTCACTATATCGCCCCCCCCCTAGTTTTTCAGTATTTATACGGTATTTATAATATTATTGTAATAAATGTAACTAAATTTAAACAAAAGAAAAAAGCTAGAGAAATTTATTCTCTAGCTTTTCACACATTTTAATATATCAAAATTAATAATTTAAACATTTATATACTTTAATTTTAATTTAAATTTACTTAAATTTTTATTTTCTTCTTAAATTATTTCTTCTAATATCTGATATATTTTCTAATTTATTGATGTTTCTCTTAGCCTTATTTGAATATACAAATCCTGCTATTAATACTGCTAATACTACATATGACATTATCATGTTTTCTTTTAATCCTGCATATGGTAATACTTTTCCTTTTAGATCATTTCTTGTTACTATTAAGCTCTTTCCGTTTGGTGTTAATTCATAATAGTATCCTGGTATTTCTCCTACAACTGAAATCTTGTATTCATATTCATTTCCTGAAAAATCTGTCTTATCTAAATCTCTAAATACATATTCTCCATTTCCATTTAATTCAACTACTTTATCTGTTGGTACTCCATTTTTTAATAATTGAATCTTTACATTTGGATTATTCTTTCCTTTTCCTTGCCATAATATATTTATTGGTAAATCTATTTTTGGAATTACATATGTTAATGTAACTTTTGCTTTTTTCATATTTGCATTTGTTTCTATATTAACTTTATAATTTTTCTTATTTAATTCACTTTCATTCTTTACCCTAATTTCATATTTGTATTCATGAGCAAATTTATCATTTAATTCTATATTCTTAAATACATGTTTATTATTTGTTATTGTTTCTGTCTTAATTACTTTTCCATCTCTCAATAACTCAACAACTACATTTGGTCTTAATTTACCTCCTGAAAATTCTACTGAAACTTCTTTATCTTC
>JABCPO020000005.1 GCA_013333105.2 Clostridiales bacterium
ATATTTTCTATATGAAGCTAATAATTTTTGAACTAATTCATCTTCTGGTGATATATAATGTGCTTCTTCATTTCTTTCAACCTTTATATTTACACCATCAATTTTTGTTTCTTCTAATTTATTTAATAAATTAAATTTTTGTGGATATCTACAATCACAATCAACAAACATATCTCCATCTTTTTCATATTTAAATATTCCATAACTATAAGTTGCATCACCCATTTCATTATCGTTATATTTAAATCCTAATTTTTCACCATAATTATCATCTGCAAAATAATTATCTATTACTTCTACATATTTTTTACCTTGTGCATCTAAAGAAATAACATTTTCTTTGTCTAATCCATTTAAGAACTTTGCCATTTTTGTTCCAGCATTAAGTCCTGCATCTGGTGTTGAAGCATGTGCTGATTTTCCTTCAAAAATAATTTTTAACACATTATCTTTTAGGTTTATTTCTACAATAACCCCTTCTTTTTCTTTAAACATTTCTGCTTTTTCTTTTATACTATCTATTAAATCTAATTTTAATATTTCAAGTTCAACTTCTGCTTTACTTGGCACAACATTTTGGGCTGTTCCTGAATTAAATGATAATAATGTTGAATTATTTTCTGAATTTCCATTTGAAACTACTTTATTAAATATATATTTAAAGTTTCCTATACACTTTTCTGCATATACAAGTGGATAATCTCCATCTGGAGTAAATCCCATTTCTGGTTGTTCTTCATGCTTAAAATATGTTTCTACACATTTAAATCCTGTTTCTTCATTTGTTCCAATTATAACTCTTATACGCTTCTTAAATTCTACACCTAAATTATCTAATAACTTTACAGCATAATATCCTGCAAGTATAGGTCCTTTATCATCTAAAACTCCACGAGCGTAAATTCTATCATTTCTTATTTCAGGGCTAAAAGGTGGAGTTGTCCATTCTTCTTCATTAACTGGTACAACATCAACATGACCTAAAACTCCAAATATTTTATCGCCTTGACCAATTTCTATATGCCCTGCAATATTTTTTACTATTTTTGTTTTATATCCATCTCTTTCTCCAAAAGACATAAATTTATCTAAAGCTTTCCTTGGGCCACTTCCAACTGGTGTTTCCTCTGTAACATCAGTCCCTTCCACAGAATTAATTTTTAAAAGTTCAAATAAATCTTTTAAATATTCTTCTTTATATTTTTCTGCTTCTTTTCTAAAATCAATATTTTCCATATTCATTTTTTACCTCCTAGCTTATTTATTTATTTTTACTATTATATACCTTATTATTAAAATTTTATATACTTTTTTAATAAAATTTTATATACTTTTTTAATAAAATTTTAAAATATTTTTTTTGAAAAATCCAACATTTTGTGTTATAATATTATTAGTTAATAAATTAGAGAAGATTACTAATAAAATAGAAGGAGCGATAATATGTTTAATATCGGAGATAAAATTTTTTACCCTATGCATGGTGCTGGAGTAATAGAAAAAATAGAAGAAAAGAAAATATTAGATGAAACAATTGCATACTACATAGTTAAAATGCCTGGGGAAGTTACAGTTATGGTTCCTACTAATAAAGCAGAAAACTTAGGGCTTAGACTTGTAGTTTCAGAAACACAAGCTAAAGAAGTTATAAATGTACTTTTTGAAGAAAGTACAGAAATGTCTGAAAATTGGGCTGAAAGATATCACGACAACAAAGAAAGATTAAAAACTGGTGATATTTTTGAAGTAGCAGATATATACAGAAATTTAAGTTATAGAAATAGAAAAAGAAATTTATCAACTAGCGAAAAGAAAATGCTAGTTAACACAAGACAAGTTTTATTAAGCGAACTTGCAATAAGTACAAATACTTCTTTTGATGCATTAAATCAAGAATTAGAAACAAAATTTGATCAAACATATGCATTAGAAAATAACAATAATATATAAAATTAAAGCCATTCATATGAATGGCTTTTTTATTACATATTATATTTTTTTTCATTAATTGTTTCATTCAATTTTAAAATAAATGTATCTAAATCTAATGTAGTAGTTTCTCTTTCTCCGAATTTTCTAAAACTAATTGTTTTAGCATCTCTTTCACTATCTCCTAAAATTATTGTTAACGGAGTTTTTGATTTTTGTGTTTCTCTCATTTTGTATGATAATTTTTCTTCTCTTGAATCTAAAACTACTCTTATCTTATTTTTCTTTAATATATTTTCTACTTCTTTAGCATATTCTAAATGATATTCATTATTTACAGGTATTATAGTTACTTGATTTGGTGATAACCAAAGTGGAAATGCACCTTTATATTCTTCTATTATATATGCCATAAATCTATCTATTGAACCTAATATTGCTCTATGTATAACAATCGGTCTTTGTTTTGTTCCATCTTCTGCAACATATTCTAATTCAAATTTTTGTGGTAATGAAAAGTCTAATTGGCATGTTGATAATGTAATTTCATGACCTAATGCTGTTTTTATTTGAACATCTAATTTAGGACCATAAAATGCTGCTTCTCCTTCTGCCTCATAAAATTCTGCACCTGATTCAACTAAGATTTTTCTTAATTCTGCTTCTGCAGTTTCCCACATCATATCATCATCATAATATTTATCTTTATTATTCTTATCTCTTAAAGATAATCTAAATGTATAATCTTTTATATTAAAATCTTTATATGTATCTAATATTAATTCAATAACTTCTCTAAATACATCTTTTATTTGTTCTTTAGTTACAAATATATGTGCATCATTTTGACACATTTGTCTTACTCTCTCTAAACCTGTTACTGATCCTGAAGCTTCATATCTAAAATCATGAGCTAATTCTCCAATTCTAATTGGTAAATCTCTATATGAATGTAACTTATTTTTATATATTAACATGTGATGAGGACAATTCATTGGTCTTAACACCATACTTGAATTATCTAATTGCATTTGTGGAAACATATCTTCTTTATAGTGATCTAAATGTCCACTTATTTTATATAATTCAACATTTGCTAATGATGGTGAATATACATGATTGTATCCTCTTTCTAATTCTTTATCTAAAATATATCTTTCTAAAGTTCTTCTTATAACAGCACCATTTGGCATATATATAGGTAATCCTGAACCAATTAATTCATGAGTCATAAACAATTCTTGCTCTTTACCTATTCTTCTATGATCTCTTTCCTTAATTTCTTCTAAAGCTTTTAAATGATCAAATAAATCTTGCTTATTTTTAAAACATACTCCGTATATTCTTTGAAGCATTTTATTATTTGCATCACCTTTCCAATATGCTCCAGAAACTTTTAATAATTTAAAGTTTTGTAACATCTTAACAGAATCAACATGTGGCCCTCTACATAAATCAGTGAATTCACCTTGTGTGTATGCAGTAATAACTGTATCATCATCCATATTATTTATTAAATCAATTTTATATTCATCATCTTTAAACTTTTCTAAAGCTTGTTCTCTTGTTAAAACTTCTCCAACAATTTGAACTCCTGATTTAGTAATTAATTTCATTTCTTTTTCTATCTTTTTTAAATCTTCTTCTTTAATTACATCATTCCCTAAATCTATATCATAGTAAAATCCTTCTTCAATAACTGGACCTACCCAAAATTTAGCATGTGGATATAATCTTTTTACAGCTTGTGCCATTAAATGAGCACAACTATGATTTATAACATTTAAATCTTTATCTTCTTTTATATTTATAATCATACTTCACCTTCTCTTATTCCATTTAATAATTCTATTATAACATAAAACAATATAAAATTTTATTATTTTATTTATTTTTCTATTTGATATTTCTATCTAATTAAATTTTACATACAATTCAGGATTTACAGCAATTCCTCTAAGTCTAATTTCAAAATGTAAATGTGCACCTGTACTTCTTCCTGTATTACCTACAAATCCTATTATTTCTCCTTTTTTTACAGCCTGTCCTTTATACACAATAAATCTACTCATATGCCCATAAACAGTTGTAAGTTCACTTGAATGATCTATTTCAACCATATTACCATATGCTCCCTGATATCCAACTAAAGCAACATGTCCATCTTGTGCTGCTAATATTGGTGTTCCAAGAGGTCTACCAATATCCGTTCCATGATGTGGACTTACTTTTCCAAATATTCTTCTATTAGGTTGAAATGTTGAAGTAACCGGACCACTTAAAGGCTTATCTAATTCAAGTGGTAATTCAACTTTTTTTGTACTCATTCCTTTAGAATAAGGCCCTAAAGAATCTTTACTGCTTTTCTCTAATTTCATACCATTTTCTTTAGATAAAACATTTACTACTTCATCAATTGAATTAAGTACTTTTTTCTCTCTTGAATACTCTAGTTTTATATCAAGTTTAGAAACATTTATATTTTTTCGTTCATCTAAATTAGTTACCACTTCCATTGCTTGACTATACTCTTTAAAAACTCCTCTTTCTTCACCTTTATTTTTTAAAATATAGTATTTTCTTACAGGAATAGCAACTTTTTTTATATCTTCAATTAAAGATTTATTATATTGTAAATTCCTCTTAAGAAATTTAAAATCTAAATGAACTGGTTCTTCTAATTCATAAAAATCAGCATTACTATCCTGAACTAATAACTCCCTTGAAATATAGTCTTTTAAATCAAATAAATTAGAAGAATATCCAATAAATTTACCTTTATAACTTACTTCATAACTTGGCCTAAATACAATAAAAAAAGCTATCAAAAAGAATAATACAGATATAATCAGTATAAATAATATTTTTATTATTCTATTACAAGTCCTTTTTACTCTTCTTAACATGCTTACTCCTATCATTTATATATTAGCATAATAAAGTTCTATTATGTATATTTATTGACTATTTTTTATAACTTAAATATAATTTAGTATAAAGTAAATAAAAAATAACATATTAGAGGTATTTATGATAAAAGTATTATTTGTATGCCTTGGAAATATTTGTAGATCTCCAATGGCAGAATTTGTATTTAAAGATATGGTAAAAAAAGAAAAATTAGAAAATAAATTTTTAATTTCTTCTTCAGCAACTTCAACATGGGAACAAGGAAATCCTGTATATTATGATACCAAAAAAATTTTAAATGATAATGGCATCTTTGATGGTATAGAAGAAAAAACATCAAAAACTTTAACTAAAGAGGAGTTTTCTTTTGATTATATAATAGCTATGGATTCAAAAAATATTAATGATATCTTAAATTTTAAAAAAATGTATAAACCAATTACAAATAAAAATCAAGAAATAAAATTACTTTTAGAATATGCAAATAAAAAAGATAGCATAGCAGATCCTTGGTATTCTGGTGATTTTGATACAACATATTATGATGTTTTAGAAGGATGTGATGCACTTTTAAAATATATAAAAGAAAAACATAAACTTTAAAATAAAAAATAAACTCTATTTACATAGAGTTTATTTTCTTTTAATCAATTTATACTAAAAAATTTTAAATTATTAATTCTATAATCTTATAATTCTATTTCATCATCTATTTCTGTTTCTTTTTCTTGGTTTTGTTTATTCTTTAGGTTTAATTCTGCTCTCATTTTAGCTTCTTCTATTCTTCTACGTATTCTTTCTCTTGCTTCATCTTCTCCATATACTTTTTCATAAACTTCTTTTTGTTCTTCTTTTGTTAATTTTTCATTATTTATTTCAACTTCTGGTTCATTAACAGGTTCATTAACCACTTCATTTTCATTTAATTCTTCTTCTGAAATTTCTTCCATTTCTAATTCTTCTTCATCTTCTTCTAAAGCAAATCTTTCTCTTAGTTTTCCTTTTATTTTATCCTTAACATTTGAAAACCATCCTTTTGCTTTTGACCAAAATGTTGTTGCTTTTCTTGTTGGGAAGTTTGAAACAGATTCAACTTCAACTTCTTCATCTTGTTCTTCTATTTCTGGAACTTCAACTTCTTCTTTATTTACAGATATCACAAGATCATTTTTTGTTTTTTCATATTCTGATATTCTTTCATTACCTATTTCTATTTCTTCTAAAATAGCTTTATTAACTTTATCTTCAGAATCTTTTACAAAGTTACTTAAATTTTCTAATGATTCTGCTACTAAATCATTATATTCTTCTTCTGATAAATTTTCTTTTTCAGATTCTATACCAAGATGTTGATATTTTAACCTTTTAAATTCAGAATCAATATCTCTTTTTATTGGATTATTCTTTAATTCTTCTGGAATGCTTGCAATATAATCTTCTACTTCTTTTAATCCGTTTACTTCTGTATTTCTTTCTTTTTGATTACTTAATGCTCTGATCTTCTTAATTTCACTATCTCTCTCTTTTTCGATTTCTGATAATATAGCTTCTCTTTCATATGCTTTTATATCTGGATGTGATAATATTTTTGCTTCTAATTTTGCATTTTTATCTATTGTTTCTTTAATTTCTTCACCTGATTTTATTACATCATTAAATAATTTTGATAAATATTCTATTGATCCTTCTTGTGTTTGAGATTTTTTAGAATTTTGTAGATTTTCTATATCTTCATCTGTTATGTCTTTATATTGTTTATTTTCTATTTTTTCTACTTTTTCTTTTTCGCTTTTTTCAAATTTTTCAACTAAATCTCTAGCTTCTTTTAATTTTTTATTTTCATTAGGAGTTATATCATCAGCATCTTTTTCTTCTAATTTTGCAATTAATAATCTTGCTGTTACTATATCTTTAACTTCTTCTATTCTTCTTAATTGGTCATCTTTTTTCTCTTCAAGTTCATCTATTTTATTTCTGATTTCTTCTAATTCATTCATAAAATCTAATTCATATGTTGTTTCTTTTTTCTCTGAATTTTCAGGTTTATCCATTTCGTTTTCTCCTTTCTTTTCTTCCTTATTTTCTTCTTTAGTGTTTTCAACTTCACCTTTTGGTTTTTCTTCTTTATTTTCTTCAACTTCTGGATTTAAAATTTTTTCTATCTTTTCTTTTGAAAAATCTACTTTATTTTCTTCTCTTAATTTTTCTAAATATATTTCTAAATCTGATTCTTTTGTAACACCTAAATCTATAAAATATTTATATACTTCTTCTACACTACCTAATTCTTCTACTAACAATACTTTATCGGCATTATCTAATTTTTTATATATTTTCTTAACTTTTTTTATTTCTTCTTTATTATAATTTTCTTCATATTTTGCCATAATTTATTTTTCCTCTTACCTACAATATATTTTATTTTTTTCATATTTTTTATTAATAATTCATTAAATTATCAATATCATCTTCTGAGGAATCATTCAATGTATTTAATTTTTCTTCTAAATCTTTTAATTTGTTCAAAAGATAGTCATTACTTTGTTCTAATTCTCTTAATCTTTTTTCATTTAATATTACTTCTTTATATGCTTTTACAACAGTAGTATCCATATTTTCCATATATTTTCTCCTCTTTTGTTTATTGTATTAATAGTATATTATTAATTCTCTATTTTCAATTAATCAACTATTTTTTTAATATTATTTTAAATTATCATATAATTAAAATTCTAAAAATTTCATAGCTTCTTCAAATACATTAAATTGCATTTTATTTTTTAATGTAGGATGATCAAACTCTAAATTATACGCAATTAGTCTTAATATATTATCATTATATTTTTTATCATATTTACTATCATGATAGACTGGAAATCCCATATGTGTAAATTGTGCTCTAATTTGATGATGTCTTCCTGTTATTAACTCTACATCTACTAAGCTAAGATTTTTGCTATTATTTACTTTTAATACTTTAAAATTTAATTCTGCTTTTTTAGCATTCTTATCTTCTTTTCTACATACAAAGCTTTTATTTAGTTTTCCATCTTTTCTTAAATAATTAATTAAATTATATTCTGTATTTATTTCAAATTTGCTTTTATTTTTAAATCCTTTTAAATTTAAAATATTTCCTTTTAATATTGCTAAATATTTTTTACTAAAATTTCCTTTTCTCATATTAGCTGATAATCGTTCTGCCGCTTTACTTGTTTTTGCAAATACCATAAGTCCCGTTGTCGGTGTATCTAATCTATGAATCAATCCAAGATAAACATCTCCAGGCTTATTTTTAGTAATCTTTATATATCTCTTTATAATTTCTATCATTGATATATCATTATTTTTATCTTTTTGACTTGGTATTCCAGCTGGTTTAATTACTACTAATATATGATTATCTTCATATATCAATGGTATCTCATCATAATTTGTTTTTATATTTTTATCTTTTAATAAATCTTTAAATTCTATTTTCATATCTTATTCTTTCTCTATTTATTTTCTTCATCTCTCTTTTCACCATAAAAATATTTATCAAAACTTTCATTAATTCCTGAAATATGCTTTTCTATAAATTTATTTGCTTTTTCTTGTTTTTCTTCCATATCTTCAATAGTTTTGTTTTCATCTTTTTCTCTTATGATTTGTTGCATCATAATATGTGCTTTATCTGCATTTTCATTCTTATCCATTATCATAATTAATTCTAATGCTTCTTCTAACATATTAATTGTATCTACATACTTTTCTTCAATTTCAACTCTTTTTCTTTGAATTAATTCAACCTTCATTATAGTATGATGTCTTATTTCTTTAAATATCTCTGTTGCATTTATTTTAACTATAATATTTGAATTTATTTCTAACGCTTTATTTAAATTAGATATCGCTTCTTCTTCTTTTCTTTCTAAAACATTAATTTTAGCTATTTCATAATATACAATATCTTCTATTTCTTTTTCCTTTTTAGCAATATCTAAATACATCTTAGCTTCTGAATATTCTCTTTCTATCATTGCTATTTGTGCTAAATTTAAACATACTATATGTGATTTTTTATCTAATTTAAATATACTTTCTAAATTTTTCTTCGCTAAACTATATTCGTTTAATCTTACATATATTGAAGCTAAATTGTACATAATTTCTTTTGATTCTTTATTATAGCTTAATCCTTCTTCATATATTTTAGCAACTTCTTTTAAATTTCCCTTTTCTAATATTAAGTTAGCATACATAATATATGCTTTAGGGTATCTTTTATATACTTTTAACAATCTTTCAATAAGTGTAATTGCTTCGTCTTTTTTATCTAAATACTCTAGTAATTCTATTACTCTAAAATATGATTCATAATCTGTTCCTTTTATTGATACAGCTTCTACATACTCATCTATAGCTTTTCTTGTTCCACCCTCTTTTTCATAAATTGTGGCTAATTTTTTATGCAATAAATATGAATCATCATATTTTTCTAAATATTTAACAATTATATCTTTAGCCTTTTTTCTGTTTTTAGTAAATTCATAAAATTCTGCTATATATAATATAATTTTTTCATCATAACTTACTTTTGTTAAATACTCAATAATAATAATTACTATAGGTAATATTATCCCTAAAATAAGTGAAATTATTCTTGATACCATATCTATTTTATTTGTTTTTACATATATTAATGGCATAATTATTATTCCAACTATATTCAAAATCAAAATTATATTTGATACATAACTTCTAATCTCTAAAGATCTTTTAGCTATATAAGTAAATAATATCAATGATATTATTCCAAATATTATTAATTCAGTCATTTTTTATCCTTTTCTATTAGACATTAAATCTAAATTCAACTATATCTCCTTCACGCATTATATAGTCTTTTCCTTCCATACGGATTAATCCTTTTTCTCTAGCTTTAACCATACTTCCAGAATCTATTAAATCATCAAATGAAACTATTTCTGCTTTAATAAATCCTCTTTGCATATCACTATGAATTTTCCCTGCTGCTTCTGGTGCTTTACTTCCTTTTTTGATTGTCCAAGCCCTTGCCTCAATTTCTCCTACTGTTAAATATGACATTAATCCTAAAATATCATAACTTGCTACTACAAGTTTATCTAATCCTGAAGATTCTAATCCCATAGCTTCTAACATTTCTGCTTTTTCTTCTTCATCTAATTCAGATATTTCTTCTTCAATCTTTACAGATAAAGGAATAACTTTCGCATTTTCTTTTGCAGCCATCTCTTTAACTCTCTCTAAATATTCATTTCCATTTTCAATTGATTCTTCATCTAAATTTGCAACATACATTATTGGCTTTATTGTTAACAATTGTAATGTCTTAACAAGCTTTTCTTCATCTTCTGTAAGTTCAATAGAACGTGCTGGTTTTCCTTCTTCTAATATTTGCTTTATTTTCTCCATTAATTCTAATTCTTTTTTAGCTGAATTATCTGCTTTCATTTGTTTTTGTAATCTTTGTATTCTTTTTTCAATTGTATCTAAATCTGCATATATTAATTCTAAGTTAATTATTTCTGCATCTCTAACTGGATCAATACTTCCATCAACATGAACAACATTTGGATTATCAAAACATCTTACAACTTCAATAATACTATCTACTTCTCTAATATGTGATAAGAATTTGTTTCCTAATCCTTCTCCTTTACTTGCTCCCTTCACAAGTCCAGCTATATCAATCATTTCTATGTATGCTGGTACTTTTCTTTTAGAATTAAACATTTCTGCTAATACATCTAATTTTTTATCAGGAACTGCTACAACTCCAACATTTGGTTCTATTGTACAAAATGGATAATTAGCACTTTCTGCTCCTGCTTTTGTTATACTATTAAATAATGTTGATTTTCCAACATTTGGTAATCCTACTATTCCTATTTTCATATTTTTTCCTTTTCTTATTTTAATTTATAATATCATACACTTTTTCAAAATTTATTTTTTTAACAGGGTAATATTCTCCTTCTAATCCCCTTATTAAATATTCACCTGGATATATTTTTTCTACTCCTTCTAAAGTTTCAATTAATATATATCCCTCTCTTTTTATATTTTCTATTTCTTCATCACTTATGTATATTTTTTTAGAATTCATATAGTAAAATTCTAGCACTTCCTTAATATCTTTATTAGTTAAATTTTTAAAAAATACATATTCTACATCATATATACGCTTTTTAAACATCATATTTGTATTTGGTATATATTCATAAGACTTAAAAAATATGTTTTTATCTATCGCCCAAAAACATTTATCTGTATTTTTTTCATATTTAATCCAATTTCCTTTAGAAAGTTCAATTTTACCTCTTTCTTTTTGAATATATATATTACCATTTTCTTTATCATATTGAGCTTTTTCTTTTTTATTTCTATTAAGTAAATTTAAAAAAGATTCTATATCTATTAAGTCATTATATCTAAGTGCAAATACTTCTAACGGTTTTTTTCTTGCTATCATTTTATCTCCATTTTCTTTTGTACTTTAACAATAATTTTTAAACATAATTATATACTTTATATTATACCATTAATAAATACTTTTTGTACACAAAAAAAGAAAGCAATTACTTGCTCTCTTTTCATAATTAATCACATATTAAATAAATTAAATTATATAATAGCAATTCCTCCTGCTCTCTTACTTGATGATGCATTTTTAATAAAGTCAGTTCCACCTGTAATATATACTGTGTTTCCTTCTTTTAATAATTCTTTTTCTTTTAATCTAACTATTGCTTCTTCAATCATTTCATCAATTGAGTCTTTTCCTTCTACTAAGATTGGGTATACATTCCATATTAATGCTAATTGATTAAACACTTTTTTGTCTTCAGTTACAACGAATACTTTTCCTTCTATTCCTGTTGCTGCTAATCTTGGAATTGATGCTCCTGTCTTTGTATATGCAATAACTGCATCTGCATCAATATGTCTTGAAATTCTTGCTGCAACATATGCTGTTTTTTCATCTAATGTCTTGTATTCTTCTTTGTATAATTTCATTTCTTCGTAGTAATCTTTTTCTGTTTCTACATTTCTTGAAATTGTGTTCATTGCATCAACACATTTTAATGGATATTTTCCAACTGCTGCTTCTCCTGATAACATTATAGCTGTTGCTCTATCATATACTGCATTTGCAACGTCATTAGCTTCTGCTCTTGTTGGTAATGGATTATTTATCATTGAATCTAACATTTGTGTAGCAACGATAACTGGTTTACCAGCTTTATTTGTTTTTCTAATTATTTCTTTTTGATATACTGGAACCATTGTAAATGGTACTTCTACAGCTAAGTCTCCTCTAGCTATCATTATTCCATCAGCATATTCGATAATTTCATCTATTTTTTCAATAGCTTCTTGATTTTCTATTTTAGCTATTATCTTAATTCTTTCTCCACCATTTTCTTTTAATAGATTTCTAATTGCGATAATATCTTCTTTGTTTCTTGTGAATGATGCAGCTATATAATCAAAATCTGCTTCTATTCCATATAATAAATCATTAATATCTTTTTCTTTTAATGCTGGTAATTTTAATTCTACTCCTGGAACGTTAACACTCTTTCTTCCTTTAATTGTTCCTTTGTTTTTAGCAACTGTTTTAATTGTTTGTCCATCTATTTCAACTACTTCTAATTGTACTGAACCGTCATCAATTAAAATATATGATCCAACTTTAACATCATTGTATAATTCTTTATATGATATACTTACAACTTTGTTATCACCTAATCTATCGTCATTAACTATTGATAATTCATATCCTTCTTCTACTTCGAATCCATTATCAAATTCATCTGTTAATTTTCCTAATCTTATTTCTGGTCCTTGAGTATCTAATAATAAAGCTACAGGTATTCCCATTTTTTCTCTTGTTGCTTTAATTCTTTCTACTTTTTCTGCTTGTTCTTCTTTTCCTCCGTGTGAAAAGTTAACTCTTGTTACATTCATTCCTGTATTAATCATATCTTCTAAGATAAATTCACTTGCAGGTCCGATTGTACAAATAATTTTAGTTTTTCTTAAATCGTTTTTCATACTTACACCCTTTCTTCTTTCTTAGTATATTTATATATACCTAACAATTATAAATTATAACAAAACATTTACTTTTTTTCTAGTATTTATAGAGATTTATATAAACTTATATATTTATTAAACTAAAAAAATACTAAAGTATTTAACTTTAGTATTTTTTTATATTTAAATTATTTTTTTAATTTAACATACATTGCTGTTGCTACAACTGATAACACTGCTAAAGCATAAAATACTGCTGTACTTGAACCAGCTTTTGGTAATGTTTTTTCTTTTGTTGATTCTTTTGTATCATCAACTGTCTTTAATGTTGATGTTGATGATGTATTTGAAGTTGTACTTGAATTTAATAAACTTGTGCTATTTGTTGTACTTGGTGTTGTATTTGTTAAACTACTTGTTGTGCTTGGTGTTGTTGTTAAACTTGGAGTTGTAGTTGTTGTACTTGGCTTTGATGCTGTACTTCCTCCTAAAGTTGCTGTATTTGAATTTACTGTTGTTGCAAATGTATTAATTGCAAATACTAACATTAAAGCTATAATTAATAATCCTGTTATAACTGTTTTTTTCATACTTATTCCTCTTTCTCATTACCTTTTTCTACTTTATGCTTAAATTATAAATTAATAAAATCAATTTTTTTATATTTTTTTATATTTTTTTATATTTTTTTAACATTTCTATAACATTTTATTAAATAATATTATATTTGTCCTTTATTTCTCATTCTTGCCATTCTTTCTCTATCTTTATTATTTAAGATTCTTTTTCTTAATCTAATATTTTCTGGTGTTACTTCTACATATTCATCATCAGCTATAAATTCAATCGCTCTTTCTAATGAGAAGTTTAATGGTGGTGTTAATGATAATGCATCATCTGATCCTGAAGCTCTAGTATTTGTTAAATGTTTTGCTTTACATACATTTATAGCTAAGTCTTCATTTCTTGAATTTATACCTACTATCATTCCTTCATATACTTCTACACCTGGTCCTATTAATAATTCCCCTTTATCTTGTGCATTGAATAATCCGTATGCTAAACTTTTTCCACCTTCAAATGCAACTATTACTCCTCTTGTTCTTGATTGAATATCACCTTTTGCTGGCTCATATTTTTCAAAGATGTGATTCATTGTTCCATGTCCTCTAGTATCTGTCATAAATTCAGATCTATATCCAATTAATCCTCTTGCAGGAACTAAGAATTCTGCTCTTGTAAAATCACCTTGGCTTGGCTTCATTTCTACCATTTCAGCTTTTCTTCTACCTAATTTTTCTATTACGGCTCCTATACAATCTGATGGTACGTCAACTACTAATCTTTCTACAGGCTCACATCTTACTCCATCAATTTCTTTTACAATAACTTTAGGTCTAGATACTAATAATTCATATCCTTCTCTTCTCATAGTTTCTATAAGAACTGTTAAGTGTAATTCTCCTCTTCCTGATACTTCAAATGAATCAGGTGTTTCTGTTTCTTTAACTTTTAAAGAAATATTTCTTTCTACTTCTTTAAATAATCTATCTCTAATATGTCTTGAAGTTAAGAATTTACCTTCTTTTCCTGCTAAAGGCCCATTATTAACACTAAATGTCATAGAAACTGTTGGTTCATCTATATCTACGAATTCAATCTTTTCAACATTTTCAACATCACAAACTGTTTCACCTATATTTATATTTGCCATTCCAGAAATAGCTACTATTTCTCCTGCTTTTGCTTCTTCTACTATATTTTTATTTAATCCTTCATAAACATACATTTTTGTAATATTAGCTCTTTCTATTGAGTCATCTTCTTTACATATAGCAACTGGCATTCCTTTTGTAATAATTCCTCTTTCTACTCTACCTATAGCTATTCTTCCTACATAATCATCATAATCAATATTTGAAACTAACATTTGGAATGGACCATCTATATAGCAATTTGGTGCTGGTATATGTTCTATAATTTGGTCAAATAATGGTGATAAATCTTTTGCTTCATCTTCCATATTTAATTTTGCTACTCCATCTTTTCCTGAAGCATATACTACAGGGAAGTTTAATTGATCTTCATCTGCATCTAAATCTATAAATAAGTCTAATACACTATCTAAAGCTTTTTCTGGATCTGCTCCTGGTCTATCTATCTTATTTACAACTACTATTGGTTTTAATCCTAAATTTAATGATTTCTTTAATACTGCTCTAGTTTGAGGCATTGTTCCTTCAAAAGCATCAACTAATAAAAGAACTCCATCAACCATTTTTAATACACGTTCTACTTCTCCTCCAAAGTCAGCATGTCCAGGTGTATCTACTATATTAATTTTTACATCTCCGTGCATAACAGAAGTATTTTTAGAAAGAATTGTAATTCCTCTTTCTTTTTCTTGATCATTAGAATCCATTATTCTGTCATCAACTGTTTGATCTTGTCTAAATATTCCACTTTGTTTTAACATTTCGTTTAAAAGTGTTGTTTTCCCATGGTCTACGTGGGCAATAATAGCCACATTTCTTATTTTATCGTTTATTATTTCCATGTCTTTCCCTTCCTCTTTTTTTATTTTATAAATAATATTTTATACATACTTAACTAATAAATTATAACATTATAGAATATTTTATGTCAAATTATATCAATGATGGTCAATTTGCATTTAAAGTGCAACATTTTTTCATAATAAAATATTTATATTTTTATCTATTTACTGCATTTTGCAAGTTAAATAATAGTTCTGTACC
>JABCPO020000006.1 GCA_013333105.2 Clostridiales bacterium
AAGATGATAGCAGTTATAGTATATATAATAATAGGAATAGCACTTTTAGTTCTAAGTTTAGTGCAATCAAAGCAAGAAAATGGAGCTTCAGCAGCTATAATGGGAGGAACTAGAGATAGTTTCTATGAAAAAAATAAAAATAGAACACAAGAAGCAAGAATGGATAATGCAATTGTAGCTTTATTTGCTGTATTTGTAATATTATCATTAGCTTTATACTTTATATAATTAAAAAGGGGATGAATTTTATATTCGTTATCCCTTTTTTTGTGATTAAATAATAAAAGAGGAATAATAAATGGAAGTATTTGGAGATTTTCATATACATATAGGAAGAGCAAGTAATGGGAAGCCAATTAAAATTACAGCTTCAAGAAATCTTACATTTGAAAATATAGTATATGAATCAGTTGAAAGAAAAGGATTAGATATAATAGGTATAATTGATTGTGCATCACCTTATGTAATTGAAGATATAGAAAAGTTTTTAGAAAGCAATGAAGCATATGAGCAAGAAAAGGGTGGAATAATATATAAAGATAAGATTTGTGTATTATTAGGATCAGAAGTTGAAATAGAAGAAATAAGAGAAGATGGAACAAAGGGACTTGCACATAATATATGCTTTTTTAAGTATTTAAAAGATATAAAGGGATTTTCAAAAGAAATGACAAAATATATAAAGAATATTACATTAAGTACACAACATTCTAAATTATCTGCTAAAGAATTAGTTGATGTTGTTGTTAAATTTAACGGTATTGTTATTCCTGCACATATATTTACACCATTTAAAAGCTACTATGGAAATTGTACAGATTCTTTAAAAAAGGTGTTTAAAGAAAATATGGATCATATAACTTGTGTAGAACTTGGATTATCAGCAGATACTGAATATGCAGATAGAATGAAAGAATTAAGAGATAAAGTATTTTTAACAAATTCAGATGCACATTCATTACCTAAAATAGCAAGAGAATATAATTTATTAGAAATGGAAGATATTTCTTTTGATTCATTTGTAAAAGTTATAAAGGGAAATGATAATAAAAATCGAGTTATAAAAAATTTTGGGATGAATCCAACTTTAGGTAAATACAATACAACATATTGTGATAATTGTAATAAATTATCAGATATAAAGGTTATAGAAGAAATAAAAGGCACAGGTAAAAATAAAAAGGTAAAGAAAATTAATACATGTGTAAATTGTGGATCTAAAAAAGTAGTAAAAGGTGTAATTAATAGAATAGAAGAAATAACAAAAGAAAAATCAAAAAGTAATAAAAAAAGATCTCAATATGTATATCAAGTACCAATTGAATTTTTACCCAAAATTGGGAAGAAAACATTAGAAAAATTGTTAGACTATTATGGAACTGAAATGAATTTGTTACATAGAGCTAAGATTGAAGATATAAAATTTAATTTTGGAGAAGCAATTTCAGAAACAATTTTAAGAGCAAGAAAAATGGATTTTGAGATAAATAAAGGTGGCCGGAGGTCATTACGGTAAAGTAAAATAGATTAAAATTATGGTAAAAAAGAAAATGTAATTTTAGTAGTTACATAAAAAATTAACTTTTTAATTATTAAGTAAAAAAATCTATTTACATATATAAAAAATAATGATATAAATTATATATGATCAGATAACATAATTTGGGGTAAATTAGTTTGATGCAACTTATTATAATTAATGTTATATAAGTTTTAGGATAATGAGGGGAGAAGAGATGCAAGAAGTAATAAAAGAATATATTGAGTACTTAAAAGCAACTAAAAAGTTGTCAGATAACACATTACAAGCATACAGAAGAGATATTAACAAATACCAAGTATATTTAGAAAGTAATTCATTAGATTATTTAAAACAAGATAATGAAGGAATTACAGAATATATAAATTCTATGAAGTTACAAGAAGTTAAACCAGCAACAATTTCAAGAAGTTTAGCTACTTTAAGATCATTTTATTCATACTTAGAAAAAGAAAATAAGATAGAATTAAATCCAACTGTAACTGTAGAAGCTCCTAAAATAGAGAAAAAAATACCTACAATTTTAACATCAGATGAAATTGAAGTATTATTATCTCAACCTAAAACAGATGATTTAAAAGGAATAAGAGATAAAGCAATGTTGGAATTTGCATATGCAACAGGAATGAGAGTTTCAGAAATTATTAATATTAATATGAAAGATGTTAATTTAGTTGATTCTTATGTTGTATGTAATGAAGGGTATAGTAAAAGAATAGTACCTTTAGGAAAAATTTCAACTGCAGCTTTAGAAGAATATTTAGAAGAAGCAAGACCACATTTAATAAAACATGAAGATGATGAACCATTATTTGTTAATTTAATGGGAACAAGATTAACAAGACAAGGATTTTGGAAGATAATAAAATTCTATAAGGAACAAGCAAATATAGATAAAGATATAACTCCACACGTTCTTCGTCATTCATTTGCAACACATTTATTAGAAAACGGAGCAGATATGAGAGCTGTTCAATCAATGCTAGGACATGCAGATATATCATCTACACAAATATATTTAAAAGTTATGGAAGATACTATTAATCAAGTATATAATGACACACATCCTAGAGCATAATTAAATTATAAATTGATAAAGAAAGCTAGTTATTTAAAATTTAAATATAGCTTTCTTTATTCAATTTAATTAAACTAATAAATTAAAAAGAAAAATATATAATAAGAAAGAGAATAATAGAATGAATAAACAAGAAAATAAAAAATATGCTAATAGAAAAAAGAAGAAAATATCTATGGATAGAATTAATGAATATAAAAAACAACAAGAAAATAGAGAAAATACAGAATATGTATATGGTATAAATCCAGTAACTGAATTATTAGATTCAAATGTTGATATAAACAAAATTTGGATATTATCTGGAGAAAGAAGTGTAGAATTAGAAGAAATATTAAAAAAAGCAAAAGAGCAAAAAGTAGTTGTAGTTTATACTGATAAAAATAAGCTTAATAATATGGCATTAAATAATCAAGGAGTTGTAGCAAGTGTAAATCCTTTTAAATATTCAGAAGTATATGAAATATTAGAAGAAGCAAAAAAGAAAAATGAAGACCCTTTTATAGTAATATTAGATAAAGTCACAGATTCACAAAATTTAGGAGCTATAGTAAGATCAGCAGAAGCAGCAGGAGTTCATGGAATTATAATACCTAAAAGAAATTCTGCTCAAGTAACATCAGCTACAAATAAAACATCTGCTGGAGCAATATCACATATAAAAATAGCAAGAGTTTCTAATATAGTTAATACTATTAATGAATTAAAAAATGAAGATATTTGGGTAATAGGAACATCATTAGAAGCTAAAGATTATCATATAAATACTAATCTTTCAGGAGCTATTGCTATTGTAATCGGAAATGAAGAAAAAGGAATCTCAAGAATTGTAAAAGAAAATTGCGACTTATTAGTAAAAATACCTATGATTGGTAAAATAGAATCATTAAATGCATCTGTTTCAGCTGGAATATTATTATATGAAGTTGTAAGACAAAAATTACAAAATAGAAAGTAATCAAGAATAAATAAAATTAATTTGTATTAATAAATAATAAAATATTTTAACAATATAGTAACAAAAAATATTAATATTTATAAAAAACTATACAAAACAATATTAAAATGGTATATATAAATTATAATAAGTATAAAAATATACTTAACTATAAAAAAGAATATATAATAGAATTTTAAATTATTTAATTAAGTAAATAGTTATTTAAATTTTAAAGTATATTTAGGAAAGAGGAATATATGAAAATTACTGATGTAAAAGTAAAAATAGTAGAAAATGAAACAGTAAAAGCAAGAGTATCAGTAACTTTTGATAATGTATTTGTAATACACAACTTAAGATTAATTGAAGGTTCAAAAGGAATGTTTGTTTCAATGCCTGCAATAAAAACACAAAAAGGAACATTTTTAGAAATGGCATACCCTATAAATGCAGAATTTAGCAAAGAGATAAATGAAAAAGTGATGGAAGCATATCAAAATGCACTTGAAAATAAGAAAAAGAATCAAGAAGCTAAATAGTGATTAGTAAATATTGAGTTCAAGTATAGCTTTAAGCTACTTGAACTTTTTCTAATTAAAAAAATCTTTAAAAAAGGAATTTATTGATATAAAATAATAGATATAAATAAAGGAAAAGATATGAATATATTACTATCTATGTTACTTTTTTTAGAAATAGTATCAACACCTACTCAAAGTATAAGCTTAAGTCAATATATTGATAGAAATAACAAAAATGAAACGAATAGAGAAGTTAAACTTGAAAAGAGTAAAGAAGAACTAGAAAAAGAGAAACAATTAAAAATAGAGGAAGAAAGAAAAAATAATCCATATAATTTAGAATATGTAAAATATATGGGGAATAAAAAAGGGACTGAAGTTAAAGAACTTTTAAAACTTTCACTTAATAAATATAATGAGTATATAAAAAATAATGGAGAAAAAATCACAATACAATTTAATGATTTAATATCAAAATCTGATATGGATAAAGAAAAATATTTAGAATATTTAAATAAGTCTATACAAGAAGTAGATATTTCAGAAGATTATGTGGTTGGTGTTGAATATAATGAAAAAAATAATATTTCAAAAATAACAGTAATGCAAAAAGATAAGATAGAATAAAATATTAAGTTGGATAGGAGAATTTATGATATATATTGGAGCCGATCATGGTGGAGTAGAATTAAAAAAAGTAATTATTGATTATTTAAAAGAAAAAAATATTGAATACGGAGATTTAGGAACAGATTCAGAAGAAAGAACAGATTATCCTATATATGCTAAAAAAGTATGTGAAAAAATAATAGAAAAAGGATACAAAGACAAAGGAATACTTATATGCAAAAGTGGTCATGGTATGACTTATGCAGCAAATAAATTTAAAGGAATTAGAGCATCACTTGCATATAGCGAAGAAAGTTTAAAAAATGGTATAGAAGGTGATGGATTAAATGTTGTAACAATAGCATCAAATGATACTAATTCAGAAGAAATGAAAAAATATGTAGATATATTATTAAATACTAAATTTAAAGATTTTGATAGATATATATTAAGGGTTGAACAAGTACAAGAAATAGAAAAAGAAAATATGAAGTAGTTAGAAAAGGATAATAAAATGAATAATGAAACAAAATTTGAAAAGGTAGTAAAAGAAATTGTAAAGTATGTAGTTATAATAATTATAATATTTGCACTTGCAGAAATATTAGCAACTTTAATATATAAAAATTTAAAAGGTAAAATAGAAGTAGAATCATTAAAAGGAAGTAGTAAAGAAGAAACAATAAAGAATATATCTTCAAATATGAAAAGTTTACGCTCTGTAATAGATAAAATGTATATTGGTGATATAGATGAAAATAAATTACGAGAAGAAGCTTTAAAAGGTTATATAAAAGGAATAGGAGATAAATATACAGAATACTTTACAAAAGAAGAATGGGGAAAATTAAATGAAGTAGTTTCAGGGGAGTTTTATGGAATTGGTGTATATTTAGAATTATCAAAAGATGAAAAAAATATTGTAATTACATCTGTAATGAAAGATTCTCCGGCTGAAAAAGCAGGATTAAAATCAGGAGATATATTAGCAAAGGTTAATGAAAAGGATATTGATTCAGAAGATTTTGAAAATGTAACTAAATATATAAAAGGAGAAAAAGGGACTAAAGTAAAGGTTACTGTTTATAGAGAAAAAGAAAAAATCGAAAAAGAAATAGAAAGACAAGAAATAAAGGTAAATTCTACAAAACATAAAATGTTAGAAAATAATATTGGATATATCCATATTTCAACATTTACAGAACATACTGATAAAGATTTTGAAGCTTCATATAAAGAGTTAGAAAATCAAGGAATGAAAAAATTAATCATAGATGTTAGATTTAATACAGGTGGAGAGTTAGAAGCAACTAAAAAGGTTCTTGAGCAGTTGCTAAAAAAAGATAGTCAAATAATAATAACTAGAGATAAAGAAGGAAAAGAAGAAGTAATTAAAACAAAAAAAGGAACAAATAAAAATATTGAGATAGTAGTATTAGGAAATAATTATTCTGCATCTGCTTCTGAAATATTGATATCAGCATTAGTAGATAATAAAGTTGCTAAATTTGTAGGAGAAAAAACTTATGGAAAAGGGGTAATTCAAACTATTGTTCCGTTATCAGATGGAGGAGCATTAAAAGTAACAACTGAAGAATATCTAAGACAAAATAAAGAAAAAATAAATAAAATTGGTATAACTCCAGAATTTGAAGTTAAATTAGATTTAAAGGGAATAGAAAAAGAAAATCCAGATGATAAGAAAGATAATCAATTACAAAAGGCAATAGATATATTAAATGAAAATAAATAAAAAAATAGAGGGACATATTAGTCCCTCTATTTAAATACGGTAATTAAGATGCATGATTATGAATCTTAATAATTTTACCACTAGCTATTTCTCCATTAACTGAATAGCTAAATTCATCTCCTTCTTTTTTGCCTGAAACGGCATGACCTAAAGGAGAATTGATTGAAACTAATTCAGGAGTAGCAAATTTAGTAATATCGGTAATTTGAAGTTGAATTACTTCAGCTTCAGTTTCACCGGGGAAGGTAACTTCTAAAACAAGTTTAGAACCGATATTTGCAGTATCAGAATTAGTATCGATATCAACAACAACAGAGTTTTGAAGTCTAGACTTATAAATGTCCATCATTCGATTAATTTCATTAGCTGTTTGAAGATTTTGCTCATAAGCAAAGCTTTCAACTGGAGATTCTGTTTTTATGATTTCGCCACGTTCTTTAAGAACTTCAGCCAACCGTGATTCAAGAATCTTCATTTCTTCATGAATAGCTACAACTCCAGCATTAGTGATAATTTGTGTACGCATATTTTGTCCTCCTGACCCAAATTAGGGTGCTAAATATTTATTTTCCGTATTCGGAATTTGCGTGTACCGTAATTAAAATAATTTAGTACAAATTAATAGTATCAAAATATATAAAAATATTCAATAAAAATAATTTTAATTAAATTAAATGATACAAAACATATAAAAAAGATGGTATAATAATAAAATATAATGTAAAATAAAATTAGAATATTAATTTTAGTATTAAAGAGAAAGGTTAATTATGGAAGAAAATAACTACGACTTAGAATTAGATAAATTAATGAAAGTTAGAAAAGAAAAGTTAGAAAATATGATTGAAAAAGGAAAGAATCCTTTTGAAGTAACAAAATATGATAGAACACATATGATTAAAGATATTAAAGATAACTTTGAAATTTATGATCAAAAAACAGTATCAGTAGCTGCAAGAATAATGACAAAAAGAGTTATGGGAAAAGCATCATTTATAACTGTTCAAGATGGTACAGGAAGAATTCAAGTTTACTTATCATTAAATGATTTAGGTGAAGATTATACAGACTTTAAAAAATACGATTTAGGGGATATTTTAGGAGTAGAAGGATTTGTATTTAAAACAAAAACAGGAGAAACTACAATTCATGCTACAAAAATTAAATTATTAAGTAAAGCTTTAAGACCTATGCCTGATAAATTTGCAGGATTAAAAGATGTTGATATGAGATATAGACATAGAGAATTAGATTTAATTGTAAATCCAGAAGTTAAAGATACATTTATTAAAAGAACAAAGATATTACAAGCTATCAAAAATTACTTAAATAATAAAGGGTTCTTAGAGGTAGAAACACCTATACTGCATTCAGTAGCAGGTGGAGCAGCAGCTAAACCTTTTGAAACACATCATAACGCATTACATATGGATATGTATTTGAGAATTGCTAATGAATTATATCTAAAAAGATTAATAGTTGGAGGATTCGAAAAAGTATATGAGATGGGAAGAATGTTTAGAAATGAAGGAATTTCAATAAAACATAATCCAGAGTTTACAAATATCGAATTATATGAAGCATATAAAGATTACAATGATATGATGGACTTAACAGAAGATTTAATATCAACAGTAGCTAAAGACATATTAGGTACAACAAAAATAGTATATGGTGGAAATGAAATAGAACTTGATAAAGGATGGAAAAGAATTAGCATGATAGATGCTGTTAAAGAAGTAACAGGTATTGACTTTAATGAAGTATCTACAGATGAAGAAGCAATAGAAATAGCAAAGAAATTTAATATAGAATTAACAAAATTTAATTCAACAAGAGGAAATATATTAAATTTATTATTTGAAGAAAAAGTAGAAGAAACTTTAATACAACCAACATTTATATATGATTATCCAATAGAAGTTTCACCACTTACAAAGAAAAAGCCATCAGATCCAAGATTAACAGAAAGATTTGAAATGTTTATAGGTGGAAGAGAATACGCAAATGCTTATTCAGAATTAAATGATCCGATTGATCAGACAGAAAGATTTAAAGCACAATTAGCAGAAAAAGAATTAGGAAATGATGAAGCTAATGATATGGATTATGACTTTGTTCAAGCATTAGAATATGGAGTGCCACCAACAGGAGGATTAGGAATAGGAATAGATAGATTGATAATGTTATTAACAGGATCAAACTCTATAAGAGATATACTATTATTCCCTACTATGAAACAAAGAGATTAAATAAATGTAAATCACGAAAGTGATTTATATTTTTAAAAAATGTTGTTACAAAAATTGTTACAATGATAGAAATTTAGAAAAAAATAGTATAAAATATAAAACATACTAAAGAAAGGAAGAAATATGGTATATATAAATATGTTTATTGCAGGTTTTTTAAATTTTATTTCACCTTGCATATTACCAATAGTACCATTACTAGTTGGATACCTTTTTGGAGAAGGAATAAAATCAGAAGACCAAGAAGCAAATGAAACAAAAGGAAAAAAATTAAATAAATTAGTTAATAAAAAGTTATTAGCATTTATATTTGGATTTTCATTAATATTTATATTATTAGGAGTACTTGCAAACTCTTTAGGAATATTTATAA
>JABCPO020000007.1 GCA_013333105.2 Clostridiales bacterium
AGATTTAATGATTTAGAAAAGAATGATAAATTAGGAAATGTATTTAAATATAGTTTAAGAGTAAAGAATGAAAAAGAAATAAAAGAGAAGTATAACTATAATTTAGTAATAAATGACTCAGGATATACAGAAAAAGTAAATATATTATTAAACTATGTAAGTCCCAAAATAGATGTACCATTTAAATTAGTATATCAAGGAGCAAATGGAGATAAACCAAAAGTAAATATTAGACTTGTTAGAAATGGAAAACCATTAGGGGATATAGTAAAATTAAACGGAGAATATGAATATGTATTCAAAGGATTAGATGAAACAGATCAAAATGGAAATAAATATGAATACAAGGTAGAAATTGTAGGAGAAATTTCAGGATATGAAGCAATAATATCACCAAGTGGAAAGACAGTAATACTAACAAAGAAAATAGAAAAAGGTAAATTCTTACCGTATGCAGGAGCAGAAAAGAATATCGGATTTGGAACAATATTAATATTAATGATAGGTTATGGATTAAAAGTATTCAAAGCTCAAAGAAAGATTAATACTATAACTAATATAAGAGGTATTAAGAGATAATTTAAAACAAAAAAAGGATGGATTTATATTCATCCTTTTTGCTTTTGTAGAATTTTAATTAATGAAATTATTACAATTATATTATAAATATATTAGATTGCTATAAAATAAAAAGGGGGGGGGTGATACCCTATATATAGGAAAGAGAGGCACAAATGGAAAATAAAAAACATTTATTTTTAATCAATTTAATAATTATAGGTATATTAAGTGGATTAGTATTTTATTCAATAAATATTAATAAGGTATTTAATGGTAATATAATAAATCAAAAAGCAACAAATTCTAATGAAGTTAGAGAAGTTGTAAATATACCAGATGTTAGATTAAAAACAACAATATTAAATAATCTAAAAGGTAATAAAAGTAATTTGATATTATCAGAAAATTATACAAAACCGGAAGGTGAAAATGATATTTATAAAGATGAAATGGAAAAGATAACATCTGCAAATTTTGATAATTTAGGAATAGGGAGCGTAGAAGGGTTAGATAAAGCAATAAATCTTAAATCATTATCATTAAATAGAAATTTAATAAGAGATGTAAAACCAATTTCAAAATTAATTAATTTAAAGGAATTATATTTAAATGTAAATGCGATAAAAGATATTTCATCACTTGAAACATTAACAAAGTTAGAAGTGTTTAATATTATTCAAAATGGAGTAACTAATTTTGATGTTGTGAAATCATTTAAATCATTATATAGTTTAAGTATTGTTCAAAATCTTGTTGTTTTAAGACCGGATAATAATAAATTTAGTATTCCAGAACTTAAAGATTTAAAAGGGAATAAAGTTGAAATTCAAAATACAAATTCTAAATTAAAGAAAAATGAAGATGGAACATATACATTTACTGAAAAACCAGAATTATTGGTTGAATTGCATGGTGGTAAAGGAATATATGGATCAAATCCAAAAACATTTAATTGGGAGTCAAGTTCATACAATTTATTTACAGTTATAATTGATACTAGAAAAATAGTTATAGAAGAACCAAAGAAAGAAATAGATAAAGAGTATGTAGAAGAAGTAAGAAAAGAAAATGAAGATTTAATAAATAAAGAAAAGAAATACGAAGAAGAAGCAGAAAAAGAATATAATAAAGAATTAGAAAAAAATAAAAAAGAAGAAAAAGAAAATAAACAGGAAGAAAAGAAAGTAGAAAAAGAAAATATTCAACCTAAAAAATTACCATATGCAGGAACAAATGGAATTTTATCAGAGTTAATATTAGTCGCTTTAATAGTAACAGGTATATATGCTATAAATAGTAAAAAAAGATTAAATTCTATAAAAAGAGTAACTAATATAATTAATGGAAGTATAAGAAGAAAAAATAAATAATATAAATTATTGATATGTCTAATATAAGAATTAGGCATATTTTTTTATAAAAAAATTAGCAGAGTACTTGACTAACTGCTAATATAGAGTTATACTATTAGCAGTTATCTATAAAGACTGCTAATGGGAGGTAATATGACATTAGATGAAAGAAAAAAAGAAATTCTAAAATCTATAGTTAATGAATATGTTAATTCAGCAGAACCAGTAAGTTCTGGTGTTTTAATTGAAAAGTATCCATTAAAGTTAAGCAGTGCTACAATCAGAAATGAAATGTCAGAACTGGAACGATTAGGATATTTAGAAAAACCGTATTCTTCATCTGGTAGAGTGCCATCAAATCTTGGTTACAGGTATTTTGTAGATGATTTGATAAATGTAGAAGAAAGTGAAGAGGAAGTTTTAGATTTAGAAGATATTTTAAAGATAAAAACTACTTTAAACAAGAAAGTTACAAATTATGAAGAACTTTCTAAATTAACAAGTGCTACTCTTTCAGAGATAACACATTATACTACAGTAGTTGTAGGTCCAAGTATAAAAGAGGATATAATTGA
Source organism: Clostridiales bacterium (assembly GCA_013333105.2). Taxonomy (GTDB): domain Bacteria; phylum Bacillota; class Clostridia; order TANB77; family CAG-508; genus JABCPO02. Next base: position 2,489 of record JABCPO020000007.1, read on the forward strand.
ACTTGTACAATTTATTAAGCTTAAAAATGATTTAATAATGGTATTAGTTGTTACAAATACAGGACTGGTTAAGGAAACTATTATTAAATTTGAAGATGATATTTCTGATGAAATATTAGATGATTTAAGAAAGATTTTTAACAAAAGGCTTGTAGGTCATCCAATTAATATATTAACAAAAGGAATTGAAGAATATATTAAGGAAGAAGCAAAAGTTTCAACTAAGATAATTACAAAAGTTATAAATGAGATTAATAAAGTTATATTAGAAAATTATGTACATATTCAAAATCAAGTTAATTCATTTATGCTTCCGGAACTTAAAAATGATGAGTATATGGAAGAATATATAAATATAATAAAAAATAGTGAAGAATTTTTAGAATATTTAAATGAAGAAACAGATGAAGGAACAATTAGTATTAAAATTGCTGGTGAGAATGATAAAATTAAAAATTTTAGTATTATAACATTATCACCAAAGGTTGAAGATAAAGAAATTGGGAAAATATCAGTGCTTGCACCTAAAAGAATGAATTACAAAAAAGTAATATCTGCCATGAAACATCTTTTAAAAGTCATTTCTAATGACGATAAAAAAGAAAGAGGTGGAAATAATTGAATGAAAGGAGATAGCAATGGAAAATGATATAGATAGAAATAACGAAACATCTTTTGAAGAAAATATTTCTAAAATTGAAAACATGAGTAAAGAAATGTTTGAAGCTGAAGAAGAAATTCAAAAGATATTAGATGAAAAAGATGATAAATATAAAAGGCTTTTTGCAGAATTTGATAATTTTAAAAAGAGAACTGCAAAAGAAAAAGAAAGTACATTTAATTTAGCAAAAGCTCAAATGCTAGAAGGTTTACTTCCGGTAATTGATGCTATGGAAACAGCAATTAATGTAGATACAAAAGATGAAAACTTCAAAGAAGGAATATTACTTGTATATGAGCAATTCGCAGGATATTTAGAAAAAAACGGAATTGAATCAATAGGTATAGAGGGAGAAATTTTTAATCCTGAATTACATCAAGCTATTCAAATGCAAGAAGTTGAAGGAAAAGATTCAAACACTATATTAATGGTGTATAGAAAAGGATATAAAATAGGAGATAAAGTTATTAGACATGCAATGGTAATAGTTGCTAAATAATAGGAGGTCAAAATGGGAAAAATAATAGGAATAGACTTAGGAACAACAAATTCATGTGTATCAGTTATGGAAGGAGGAGAACCAGTAGTTATACCAAATAGCGAAGGTGATAGAACAACTCCATCAGTTGTTGCATTTTCAAAAGATGGTGAAAGATTAGTAGGAAAAATCGCTAAAAATCAAGCTGTTACAAATCCAGAAAATACAGTTATCTCAATAAAAAGAGATATGGGAACAAATAAAAAAGTAAAAATAGGAGCAGAAGAATTTAGTCCACAAGAAATATCAGCAATGATATTACAAAAGTTAAAAGCAGATGCAGAAAGCTATTTAGGACAAAAAGTTACAGAAGCAGTTATTACTGTACCTGCATACTTTAGTGATAGCCAAAGACAAGCAACAAAAGATGCTGGTAAAATAGCAGGATTAAATGTTTTAAGAATTATAAATGAACCAACAGCAGCAGCACTTGCTTATGGTGTAGAAAAAGAAAATGAACAAAAAGTATTAATATACGACTTAGGTGGAGGAACATTTGACGTTTCTATACTAGAAATAGGAGATGGAGTATTTGAAGTTTTAGCTACAAGTGGTAACAATAGATTAGGAGGAGATGATTTTGATAATAAAATTATGGACTTCCTAGTAGAAGAATTTAAAAAAGAAACTGGAATTGACTTAGGACAAGATACAGTTGCAAAACAAAGATTAAAAGAAGCAGCAGAAAATGCTAAAAAAGAATTATCACAAGCAGGACAAACAACAATTAATTTACCATTTATTACTGCAGATGCAACAGGTCCAAAACATATGAATATAACATTAACAAGAGCTAAATTTGAAGAATTAATCAAAGATTTAGTAGCAAAAACAATTGAACCTGTAAATAATGCATTAAGAGATGCTAAATTACAAGCTTCAGATTTAGATCAAGTATTATTAGTTGGAGGATCAACAAGAGTACCTTTAGTTCAAGAAGAAGTTAAAAAAATAACAGGAAAAGAAGCAAATAAAGGAATTAATCCAGACGAATGTGTTGCTATTGGAGCTTCAATTCAAGGAGGAGTATTATCAGGAGATGTTAAAGATTTAGTATTACTTGATGTTACACCATTATCATTAGGACTTGAAACATATGGTGGATTATTCACAAAATTAATTGAAAGAAATACAACAATACCTACAAAGAAAACACAAGTGTTTACAACAGCAGCAGATGGTCAAACATCAGTAGATGTACACGTACTTCAAGGTGAAAGAGAAATGGCTGCAAATAATAAGACATTAGGAAGATTCCAATTAACAGGAATACCTCCAGCACCAAAGAATGTACCACAAATTGAAGTAACATTTGATATTGACGCAAATGGAATAGTACACGTATCTGCAAAAGATTTAGGAACAGGAAAAGAACAAAAAATAGCGATTACATCTTCAACAAACTTAACAGAAGAAGATATTAATAAAGCTATAAAAGATGCAGAAGCACACGCATCAGAAGACGCAAAGAAAAAAGAACAAATAGAAGTTAAAAACAATGCAGAAAGCTTAATTTATACTTCAAGAAAATCATTAGAAGATTTAGGAGATAAGATTTCAGCAGAAGAAAAATCAAAAGTAGAACAAGAAATTTCAAACTTAGAAGAAAAATTAAAGTCTGACGATGTAGATGCAATTAAAGAAGCAATTGATAAATTAACAAAATCATATTATGAAATGTCACAAAAGCTATATGAGCAAGTAAATCCAAATGCACAAGCAGGAGCAAATGGAGAAGCTGGTGAAGAAACAATATATGATGCAGAAAATTCAGACAACAATTAATAAAATTTAATAAATTTACATTAATATACATGAGGATTTCGAGTTAACCTCGAAATCCTTTTTAAATAGAGGGGAATATGGCAAATAAAAGAGATTATTATGAAGTGTTAGGTGTAAAAAAAGATGCCACTTCAGATGAAATAAAAAAAGCGTATAGAAAACTAGCTAAAAAATATCATCCAGACGCAAATTTAGATAATAAAGAAGATGCAGAAATTAAATTTAAAGAGATAGGAGAAGCATACGAAGTATTATCAGATGATAAAAAAAGACAAATGTATGATAATTTTGGTCATGAAGGTCCAACAAATGGAGGATCAGGTGGATATTATTCATACGGAAACGGATTTAATGTAGACTTTGGTGATATTGGAGGATTTGGTGGCTTCCGGTGGATTTGATGATATCTTTTCAAGCATATTTGGAGGAGCAGCTGGAGCTAGAGTAAATGATCCTAATGCACCAGTAAGAGGTAAGGATTTAGAAGTTCATGTTAAAATTTCATTTAAAGAATCATACTTAGGTGTAAAGAAAAATATATCATTTACTAGAACAGAAAAATGCAATATATGTTCTGGAAGTGGAGCTAAAAAAGGAACAACTCCTGAAACTTGTCATACATGTAATGGAAAAGGAAGAGTATCAAGGGTAACTCAAACAATGTTTGGAGCTACAAGAATGGAAACAGTATGTGAAACTTGTCATGGAACAGGAAAAGAAATAAAAGAAAAATGCGATACATGCCATGGAAAAGGACAAGTTAATAAAAGTGTTGATCTTACAGTAAATATACCAGCTGGAGTAGCAGATGGAAATACAATACTTATGAGAGAAGAAGGAACAGACGGAAAAAATGGAGGTTCAAAAGGAGATTTACATATTGTTGTAAGTGTAGAAAAAGATAAGATATATGAAAGAAAAGGTGATGATGTATATATTGAAATACCAATTTCATATACTAAAGCAGTACTTGGAGGAGATGTAGAAATTCCATTAGTGGATGGAACATTAGAAAAATACAAAATAAAGGAAGGTACACCAGCAGGAGCAAAATACAAGATTAAAGGAAAAGGATTTAAACATCCAAATTCAAATGTTACAGGAGATCTATACTTTATTATTGATATTGATATTCCAAAGAAAATAACAAAAGAACAAAGAGAGCTTTTAGAAAAATTAGCTTTAACATTTAAAGAAGATTTGCCACCTAAAAAGAAAGGGATTTTTGAAAACTTATTTTAAATAAATAATATATTATTGTAAATTGAAAAGGTAGCTTGCTACCTTTTTTATATGCAAAAGAATTATTTACTGATTAAATAATAAATGGTATAATAAAAACATTAAAATACAATAATAATGTGCTAAAATAAGTACATTTAAAGAAAGAAGGAGTATGAATGAATATTGATACTATTTTAACAACTTCGAGAGAAGAAAAAAACGCTTTTGATATAATTGAAAAATTGTATCATCGGATACAAAAGATGCCAACAGATTGTTCGCTTTTTATGCTTTTTTTTAATACAGAAATAAAAGATTGGATCGAAGAATATGTTGGAGATATAAAAGAAGATAATCCTAATTCACTAGAAGTTTGTAATTTATCTAAAATTACAATTAGATCTGAAACTTTAAATGCTGAGTTAGAATTAGTATTTCTTTTAATGAATAACAAAAAAGAAAACGGAAAAGTTGAATTGAATATTATATGTGAAAATATGATATTTACTCAATATAAAAATGATTTTTTGAATAGAAAAAATGAACCGATTAGAACTGTAAATATTGAAGATTTTGATCAAAATATTATTTCATCTATATATGATATGTTATTTGAAACGAAAGGGCCTGTGAATATTTTCTTTATTAAAGAAGTTGAATTGGCGATTAAGCAATTAATTATTGAATATATGGATATATGTATTAAAGCAAAGAACTTAGAATAAATATATTTATTGTTTTTATTTTGTCCCCTTTTTATAGGGGACTTTTTATATTTAAGTATTGTATATATTTATTATACTAAGTTATAAGAGGTGGATATTTTAAATTTTATTGATAATATATATACTATGAAATATAATAAATATAATAAGGAGAAGTTATGGAAGAAAACAAACACAAAGTTATAGATAGAAAAGATGTTGACTTAAAATATAAATGGGATTTAAGTGATATTTATAAAAATTATAATGAAGCAATTGAAGATACTAAAAAAGCTATAGAAATTTCCAAAGAAATAAAGGCTTTAGAAGGTAAATTAGGAAATATTGAGTCATATGTTAAAATGCATAAACTTAGTGAGAAGATTGGTGAAATTGGAGAAAAGGTTAATTCTTATTGCTTTTTAAATTATTCATTAGATATGAAAAATACTGAAGTTGAAAAAAATAACAACAAAATAGATTTAATGTGGGAAGAAATTTCAGATAATTGTAGATATATTTCTAATGAAGAAAAAGAGTTACCAGATGAATATTTATTAAATCTAGCAAATGTAGAAGGTCTACATAATTATAAGAGAGATTTTGAAGATTTAGTTAGATTTAAAAAATATATGTTAAGTAAAAAAGAAGAAGAACTTTTATCTAAAATGGGAAGAGCATCAGGTATGTCTGATGTGTATGATTTACTTACAAATTTAGAAATGGACTTTAATGATGTTAAAGATAAAGATGGAAATAAACTTAAAATGGATGATTCAAGTTATTCAAAATATTTATCAAGTCAAGATAGAGTTTTAAGAAAAAATGCTTTTGAAAGTATGTATAGACAATATAAATTGCATAATTCTAGTATATCTACTATGTATTTAGCTATGGCGAAAAAATGGGCAGAAGTATTAAAAATTAGAGGATATAAAGGGGCTTTAGAGTCTAAAGTTTTAGGAGAATCAACAGTTAAAGTATATGATACATTAGTAAAATCAGTTAATGACAATATTTCTATTAATCATGATATTATTAAGTTTAAAAAAGAGGTTTCTGGATTATCAGATTATGCACTTTATGATACATATATAAATTCTTTTGAATCAAAAGATGCAGAAGATATTGATTATAAAGATGCAAGAAAAGAAGTAATCGATGCATTAAATGTAATGGGTGATGAGTATATCACAGTTTTAAACAGCGCTTTTGATAATAGATGGATTGATGTATACAAAGGTGAAAATAAAGAATCAGGAGCATATAATTTAGGGGTAGATGGTGTTCATCCATATGTATTATTAAATTATGTTGGTAAACCTGATGATGTTTCAACTATTGCACACGAATTAGGACATGCAATGCATTCATATTATTCTGATAAATATCAAGAAAATGGAACAAAGGGATATACAATAATGGTTGCAGAGGTTGCATCTACTGTTAATGAAATGTTACTTGCAGAATACAAACTTAAAACAGAAACAAATATAGAAAATAAAAAGGCTATATTATTTGATTTAATAGACAGAATAAGAGCAACACTTATAAGACAAACTATGTTTGCAGAATTTGAAAGATATGTACATGAAAGTACATGGAATAAAGTTCCTTTAACAAAAGATGATTTAAATGAAAAATATCTAACATTAGTAAAACATTATTTTGGAAAAGATATAGAGATTAATGATGAAATAAAATATGAATGGTCAAGAATACCACATTTTTATCGTCCATACTATGTATACACATATGCGACAGGTATAACTGCAGCTACATATATTTCTAAAAATATATTAGAAAGAAAAGAAGAATATAGAGAAAAATACATAAATATGCTAAAATCAGGTTCTAAATATAATTCTTTAGATACATTAAAATTAGCTGAAGTAGATTTAGAAGACGAAAATGTATATAACCAAGTATTTGAATACTTAAATGAAAAATTAATTGAATTGAAAAATTTATGTGATTAACTATGAGTGACAAAAATGTTTGAATTAAGCAAAATTATATGAAATTAATATATAAATATAAATGAAAATAAATATCTGGAAATTAAATATGAATATTCTGGATATTTATTTTATTTTATGTAATTTGAAGAAAAAAGAAATAATTTAATTCTATAATATTTATAGAAATATTATAGAATATATAATATAATTAATTTTAATAATGATAGAAATAAGATAGGAGAAAAAATGGATTATAATAAATTTGAAGAAATGATGAAAAAAGCAATAACTCACTTAGAAGAAGAATTTTCAGAAGTTAGAGCAGGGAGAGCTAACCCAACTATATTAAATAAAATATCAGTGGAATATTATGGAACATTAACACCAATTAACCAAGTAGCAGGAATTTCAGTGCCAGAAGCTAAGTTAATCGTAATTCAACCATGGGATCAAAGTATTGTTAAAACAATAGAAAAGGCAATAATTGAAGCAAATCTTGGAATAAATCCACAATCAGATGGAAAGGTAATTAGACTTGCATTCCCAGATTTAACAGAAGAAAGAAGAAAAGAACTTGCAAAAGAAATTAAGGAAATTGCAGAAGAAACAAAAGTAAGAATAAGAAATGTAAGAAGAGAAGCAAATGACTTCTTTAAAAAAGAAGAAAAAGATAAAAATATTTCAGAAGATGATTTAAAGAGATCAGAAGATGAAATTCAAAAATTAACAGATAAATATAATAAATTAATAGATGAAAAATTAGATGTTAAACAAAAGGAGATAATGACAATATAGTGAATGTTAAACATATAGCAATCATCTTAGATGGTAACAGAAGATGGGCAAAAGAAAGAGGACTATTTCCGACTAAAGGGCATGAAGAAGGTGCTAAAACTTTAGAAGAAATAGCAATCTATGCAAATGAAATTGGTATTAAATATTTAACTGTATATATTTTTTCTACTGAAAATTGGAAAAGATCAAAAGAGGAAGTTACATTCTTAATGGGATTATTTAAATCATATTTTACAAAGCTTTCTAAAAAGATGAATAGTAAAAATATAAAAATTAAGTTTTTTGGAAGTGAAGAAGAAATAACAGATGAATTAAAAAAGTTAAAAGATGATGTAGAAAATATTACTAAAGGAGCTACAGGACTTCAATTAAATTTATGTTTTAATTATGGTGGAAGACGAGAAATTGTTGAAACAGTTAAAAAGATATCAAATAAAGTAAAAAATGGAGAAATTTTAGTAGACGATATAACAGAAGAATTATTTTCTAGAAACTTATATTCAGAAGGAATAGAAGATCCAGATATTATGATAAGAACTAGTGGAGAAAAAAGGTTAAGTAATTTCTTACCTTGGCAACTTACATATACAGAATTTTTCTTTTTAGATAAGTATTGGCCAGATTTTAAAAAGGAAGATTTAAATGGAATTATTTCAGAATTTGAGACTCGTGATAGACGAATGGGAGGGAAATAATGAAAAAATTAATTCCTTATGTGATTTATTTAGTTACACTTTTACCGATAGTATTTTTTAGAAATCACTTGTATTCAATGGTATGGGTTTCTATCTTGTCATTAATTAGTATTTATAAATATTTTAATGCTATTGGAATGAAGAAAACTATATATGAATATTTTTCATATTTGTTACTTGGAGTAGCAGTTGGAATGTATACTCAAATGAATATATTTGAATATAAAGAAATTATTATAATATTTTTATTAATAATATCAATATTAATAAATTTAATAATGAAAAAGAAATATACATTTAATCAGATTCTATTATCTGTTTTTGGATATTTATATAATATTATGTTACCACTATATTTATTAATGATAGCATACAGAGTAAAAATGTTTTATTCATTTATACTGTTATTTATAATTATACTTTTAATAAAATTAACAGAGTATTTTAAAAAATAAAATAGGATTAAAACAAAAGAGAAAATAATAAATGGAGAAATTATTATGAAACAAATGCAAAATGAAAATAAAAAAAATGAAAAGAATTTTAATACATATAGATGTCAAATATGTAATAGAAAGTTATTAAAACAAGGGGATATTTGTACTAAATGTTATAAAGATATGAAAATATATGAAGAAAAAGGTTTTGCTAATAATGAAGTTTTAGAAAGCTTAGATTCAGAACTTATAAAAGGGTTATCTGATAAAACAAATAGCTTTAAGATAGGAAAAAAATCAAAAGACGAAAAAGCATTTATAATTGAATATAAATATAATTATATAAAAGATAATTTAATAAAAAGAGCTGACTTTGCATTGATATTCTTAATATCATTTATAGCAACATTTGCAAATGTTAATATAAATACATTTGTAGTTTTTCCAGTTTTAATACTATATTTAATAACTATATATTTAAAACACTTATATATAAAGAAACATAAAGAAAGTATAAAATACTATTTCTTAAAAGATAAGTTGGTAATGAAAACTAAATTTCCTTTTAAGAAAATAAAAGAAATACCGTATACAAAAATAGATAATATTAAAGAAATACGTTCTAGAATATTACCTTATACAGAGATATGTATATATGAAAAAATGGATAATTCTTTAATTGATGTATATAAAACAATTAGAATAGAAAATATAGAAAAAAGTGTATATGAAGATTTAATTTCAATAATAATTGCAATTACTAAATTTGAAGGAAAAGATACAGAATATACACCTATGGAATATTTAGGAGAAAGTTTTAAAGGATTTAGAGACGAATTAAAAGAGTTATCTAAAAATATAAAAGAAAAAAAATAAAGAAATAAGGAGGGTGATTTTGGAAGATAAAATGAAAATAAATATAACTAACATTTTAACTGAAATAAATCACTTATCATATGAATATAATATTGATAAAGATTTAGAAAATTTTAAAAAAGAAATAGATTCAAATTTTCTGAATCTTTATTTAATGGAAAAAAATATTATAGATATAGATGATGATAAACAAATTAAAGATTTATTAAATGATATACTAAAAATAAAAACATATGTTATTAATAAATTTAATAAAAATAACGAGTTTAAAATTATATTACATTCATTGTTTAAAAATAAATTAACATTAGAAGAATTAAAAAAAATAATAAGTAAAATTTTAACAGATAATATAAATGAGTTTAAGAAAATTTTAGTTATAAATGAACCTATATCAAATATATTTGTGCAAAATATAGATATAAGAATAGAAAATATAGAAAAAGAACAAAATATAAATTTAAAACTAATTAAACATATAAACAATTCATTTGTAAATAGATTAAAATTAGAAACTAAAATATTAGATAGTTTAAATGGAATAACAGAAGAAAATGTTGATGATAATATAAAAAATGAAGTGAATATATTAATTAATTATGGTAAAGAAACAAAAAAAGAAAAAGAAGAAAGTAAAGAAAAAGAAAAGCTTTTACCATCAATCATAGTTGCAGAATTAGAAAATAATCAAGAAGCTAAAGAAATACAAAATAAAAGTAAAGAAAGTAAAGAAGAAAAAGAACAAAAAGAAGAATTAAAACAAGAATCAAAATTTAAAATCGATTTTGATTCTACAAAAGAAGCAGAGATTTCTTTAGAAGAAATGAAGAAAAAAATGGCTGAAAAATTTTCAAAAGGACAAGTTCTTGTAAATGGTGAGTTTAAAGATTCAAAAGTTAACTCATCAGATTCAGATATAGAAAACAACAATCAAGAAAATAGTCAAGAAGAAAATAAAGCATTTTCATCTTCAAAAAATAGTCCTGCACTAGAAATTCCAAAACAATCAAATGGAAAAACAGGAAAGAAAAACATTTGTGGGAAAATGCCGTACGGAAAAGAAGTTCCTAAAGCAAATATTAATAGAGTTGATGATAGAACAGGAGATATTATTGTATTAGTCGAAATAATGGATTTTGAAGTTAAAAAAATTCGTGAAGATTTAGATCTTGTAACATTTAATATTTATGATGGAACTTCAGCAATAATGGCTAAAAAATTCTTAAAGGCAAATGAAACTAAAGATGCTGTTTCTAGAATAAAAGAACATATGGGAAATAATGGATTATTCAAAATTTATGGACAACCGGTATTTGATACATTTGCAAAGGAAATCGCAATTAATATTTTAGGAATTGTAGAAGAAGGAACAAAAGAGGTTAATACTAAAAAGGATTTAGCAGAAGAAAAAAGAGTAGAACTTAGATGTCATACAAAAATGAGTCAGCTTGATGGAATAATAGGAGTTTCGGATTTATTTAGTCGAGTTAAATCATATGGAATGAAAGCAGTTGGACTTACTGATCTTGGTGTAGTTCAATCATTTCCAGATGCTATGTGGAAATCAAAAGATACTGAAGTTAAATGTTTATATGGAGTTGATGGATTTTTAACATTAGATGATGTATCTTCAATAAGCTTTTTAAAAGATTTACCAATAGATTCAACATATTGTATTTTAGATATTGAGACAACAGGACTTTCATTTAGAACAGATAAGATAACAGAGTTTGGTATTCAAAAAGTTAAAAATGGAGAAGTTATTGATGAATTAGCATGTTTTGTAAATCCAGAAATGGAAATACCAGAGGAAGTTGTAAAAATTACAAATATTACAAATGAAATGGTAAAAGATGCAGAAACAATTGATAAAGTAATGCCTAAAGTAAAAGAATTTATTGGAGATTCTATATTAGTAGCACATAATGCGGATTTTGATATTGGATTTATAAAATACTATGCAGAAAGTTTAGGTATTGAAATAAATAATATGTATATTGATACATTAAGACTTGCAAAACAAATATATACAGAATTAAATAGATTTAAGCTAGGAAAAATTGCAGAACATTTAGGAATAGAAGTTATTGTAGCTCACCGTGCACTTGATGACGTTATAACACTCCGTAAAGTATTTGATAATATGCTTGAAAGAATAAAAAGAAAAGATATACATACATGGGTAGAATTTGAAAAAAATTGGAATGCAGACGAAGATGCATATAAAAAATACCCAATGTATAATTCTACAATATTAGTTACTAAACAAATAGGAATGAGAAATCTATATAAGTTAATATCAATTTCTCATGTAAATCATTTTTATGTGAAACCAAGGATATTAAAAACATTATTTAATAAAAATAGAGAAGGACTTATTATAGGATCTGGTAATTCTTCTGGAGAATTATTCCAAGCTATTAAAAATGGAAAATCAGAAGAAGAACTTATAGATATAGCTAAATTCTATGATTTTTTAGAAGTTCAGCCACCAGAAAATGAAAGACCATCTATTACTAATGGATTTTATGGAAGTATAGAAGATGTTCAAGATATAATAAAACAAATTATTGAGCTTGGAAGAAGATTGGATAAAAAAGTAGTTGCTACTGGAGATGTATATTTCTTAGATAAAGAAGATAAAATATATAGAGAAATATTACATGTAGGACAAAAGAAAAGGGATGCTTTAAATCAACCAGATTTATACTTTAGAACAACTAATGAAATGTTAAAAGAATTTGAATTTTTAGGAAAAGATATTGCATATGAAATAGTTGTAAAAAATAGTAATGAAATAGCAGACATGATAGATGATGATATTATACCAATTTCAAAAGATAAATCTGTTCCATATATTGAAGGATGTGAAGATGAACTTAGAAATATGACATATGATAAAGCATATGAACTATATGGTAATCCATTACCAGAAATAGTAGAAGCAAGACTTAAAAGAGAGTTATATTCAATCATAAATAACGGATTCTCTGTTATGTATATAATGGCTCAAAAATTAGTTCATAAATCAAATGAAGATGGATATATAGTAGGTTCCAGAGGATCTGTTGGTTCATCATTAGTTGCCTTTATGTCTGGTATAACAGAGGTAAATTCATTACAACCACATTATAGATGTAAAAATTGTAAATATAGTGATTTTGATGGAATAGGAAATACAATGAATGGATTTGACCTACCTGATAAAAAATGTCCAAATTGTGGAGAAGAATTAATAAAAGATGGTATGGATATACCTTTTGAAACATTCTTAGGGTTTAAAGGAAACAAAGAACCAGATATAGATTTAAACTTTTCAGATGAATACCAATCAACAGCACATAAATACACAGAAGAAATAATAGGTGATGGTTCTACATTTAAAGCTGGAACAATTGGTACAGTTGCAGAAAAAACAGCTTTTGGATATGTAAAAGGATATTTTGATGATAAAGAAAAGAAAGTATCAAATGCAGAAATAGCTAGACTTGCAAAAGGATGTACTGGAATAAAAAGAACAACTGGACAACATCCGGGAGGAATTATTGTTGTACCTGCAGGTAGAGAAATTTATGAATTTTGTCCGGTACAAAAACCGGCTGATAAATCAGATATTGATATAATAACAACACATTTTGATTATCACAAAATAGATCATAATTTATTAAAACTTGATATATTAGGACATTTGGATCCAACAATGATAAGACATCTTCAAGATATGACAGGAATTAATCCAACTAAAATAAGATTGGATGATAAGGAAACAATGAGTATATTTAGCTCAACAAAAGCACTTGGAGTAACACCAGAAGAAATTAAATCTAAAGTTGGTACATATGGTGTACCTGAATTTGGTACTAAATTTGTTCGTGATATGCTTGTAGATACAAATCCTACAACTTTTGAAGAGTTGATAAGAATTTCTGGATTATCACACGGTACAGACGTATGGTTAAATAATGCACAAGATTTAGTAAATGCAGGTACTGCAACATTAAGTGAAGCTATTTGTACAAGAGACGATATTATGATTTATCTAATTAAAATGGGACTTGAATCAGAATTGTCATTTACAATAATGGAAAGTGTAAGAAAAGGTAAAGGATTAAAACCAGAATGGGAAGAAGAAATGAAAAAATATAATGTACCTGATTGGTATATTAAATCATGTAAAACTATTAAGTATATGTTCCCTAAAGCCCATGCTGCAGCTTATGTAACAAATGCATTTAGAATTGCATGGTTTAAAGTTCATAAGCCTACTGCATATTATGCTGCCTACTTTACTGTAAGAAGTGGGGGAGATTTTGATGCTTCATTTATGATAAAAGGAGAAGAAGCAATACTTGCAAAAATGAAAGAATTATCTGAATTACCTTCAATGGGAGTAAAAGAAAAAGGAGTTCATGGACTTTGTGAATTAGTGCTTGAAATGAATAAGCGTAAGATAAAGTTTGCTCCAATTAGTCTTTATGAATCTGATGCTAAGAAGTTTAAGATTATTGATGAAAATACAATATTACCACCGTTAAATTCTATACCAGGACTTGGAACAGTAGCGGCAGAAAATATATATAGTGAAGCTAGAAAAGAAGAATTCTTTACTCGTGAAGAAATGAAAATACGCTGTAAAATTGGAAATTCAACAATTGAACTATTAGATGGATATGGACTTTTAGACGGAATAATGGAAACTGCACAAACAAGTATTTTTGATATATTATAAAAAGGGGTTTAAAAAAGTGAAAAAATATGATAAAATTCTTATGTTAACTAAAATATAACAAGTGATTAATAATCGCTTGAAGGAGGATCATATGTCACAAATTAATGCAATTGTACCAGAATGCCCACTATACTTTGGTGCTGAATTTTACAGCACAGTATTTGGAACATACAGTAACCGGCTTAAACTTTTAAGACCTACTAATGAATATAAAATTACTTCAAAAGACTCTGAATTTATTGGAATATATTTAGGGTTTGGAGTATTTAGAGTAATCAAAAAGCTTGGTGAATTAAATGGAGATACAAATATCCCAGAATACATAAAAGCTATCCCAACTGAAAAAGAAGTATTTGAAAGTTTAATTGAAGAATACGAAGATTTAGTTGGAATAATTAGATTTGAAAGAGAAGAAGTTTTAACAGAAACTACAACTCTTGAAATGCTAGAAAAATTAATTAAGTATCATGGAGATACAAAGGGAGAACTTAGAGTTAAAGAAAACAGATATCTTATTGATTTGGATGAGCCGGTAAGAATCAAATATAATATGTACAATTATATTATTCCATATGACGAAGAAAGCATTTTAATTTCTTTAGATGATAGATTTATTATCGTTAAAGTAGATTATAAATTTAAATAAAAGCTAAGGCTGTCAATTTATTTGGCAGTCTTATTTTATTATGGATAGTTAATATATTATAAAATATTAACAAAAAGAATAATTGGTGGTATAATAAAAGTATATCGGAGGTAAGAATGAATAAAGAAAATACAGAAAATAAAGTAATTACATTTGGAGATTATATTACTAAATTAGATAAAAATGATTTATTTAAAAAATTATTAGGAGTAACAGTAATATTTAATTTAATATATTTAGTATTATTTCTTGTAACATTAAGTGGATTAAATACTGAAATAATTAAAGTTGAAATGATAAAAAAATATAAATATTTAATAGAATTAGCCGACGGAATGGGAAAAATAAGTTTAATTATAGAACTATTTTTATTATACTTCCTTATAAAATCAGAAAATAAGAGAGATTTAAGTATATTAAAATCAGTATATTTCTTATCTGGAGTTATGTTAGTAGTTATTCAACAATCAATATTTTCATCAATTGTTACATTATCAATGGGTTCAAAAGGATTCTTTACAAATATAGTACTAGTATTTAGATTTATAGCAATGTTAGTATTAAATATTGCAATTATATTAGATTCATTTGGATTATTTAATAAAAGAACAGTTGATAAAGTAAGAGAAACATTAACTAAAGCTATAGAAGAAGTAGAAGCAGAAAAAAAGGCTCAAAAAGAAGAAGTTGAAAAAAAGAAAGAAATTGCTGAAGAAGTTAAAGTGAAAGAAGTAAAAGAAGAAAAAACAAAAGTATCTAACAAAAAGGCTACTACAAAGAAAACAGAAGTAAAAAAAGTTTCTAAAAAACCGGCTAAAAAAACAACAGCAAAGGCAAAAAAAGAATCAGTAAAAAAAGAAGTTAAAGATACAAAAAAGAAAGAAGAAAAATAATAAATAAATATAATAAGATATAAGATAGCCCTAGAATTGTTTCTAGGGTTATGGTATATAAGTTATTTAAATAATATTAATTTATGGTTGACAATCAATATACTTTTTAGTAAGATAATATTATACATAAATGCAATGAAGAGGACACGGATATCGGGTAAAACTTATGAGAGAGCTAAAGATGGTGAGATTTTAGCAAGATAATAACTGATGTTTATCACCTTGGAGCAGGGATTTTGAAAATGTAAAATGATAGTTTTACAAGTAAATTTTTCCGTGAATCTGCGTTAATGATTAATGAGGCTATTATAGCGAAGATAGGTGGTACCGCGAAGCAAGTCATTCGCCCTATTAAATTAGGGGATGGCTTGCTTTTATTTAGGAGGAAAAATGTATAAAGATACAAATTTAGGTTCTGAAGGATTTACAGGACTTGAAAAAAAAGTTTTAGAAACTTGGAAAAAGAACCAAATAATAGAACAAAATTTTAAAATGAATAAGGGAAACAATGTATTTACATTCTTTGATGGACCACCAACAGCTAATGGAATGCCACACGCAGGACATATTTTAACAAGAGTAATAAAAGATATTATACCTCGTTACCAAGTTATGAAAGGTAATTATGTTATAAGAAAAGCTGGATGGGATACACACGGATTACCAGTAGAATTAGAAATAGAAAAGAAATTAGGAATTTCAGGAAAACAAGAGATTGAAGACTACGGAGTAGAAAAATTTATTAAAGAATGTAAAGAAAGTGTATTTAAGTATGTTAATATCTGGGAAGAAATGTCAGAAAAAGTAGGATACTGGGTAGATATGGAAAATCCATATATAACATATAAAAACGATTACATAGAATCAGTATGGTGGGCTTTACGTCAATTACATGATAAGAAATTATTATATAAAGGACACAAGATAATGCCTTACTGTTCAAGATGTGGAACAGCACTTTCATCACACGAAGTAGGACAAGGATATAAAGATGTTAAAGATTTAACAGCAGTAGTTAAATTTAAATTAGAAAATGAAACAGCAGAAAATGGAAAGCCAAAATACATATTAGCATGGACAACAACACCATGGACATTACCAGCTAATGTATTATTAGCAGTTAATAAAAAATATGATTATGTTGAAGTAAAAGTGGTAGTTTCAGATTCAGAAGAAGAAAAAGATTATGAAAATTACATATTAGCAAAAGATTTAGTTGAAACTGTATTAAAAGGAAAAGAATATGAAATAGTTTCAGAATTTAAAGGGGAAGAGCTTGTTTCTAAAAAATATGAACAATTTATGCCATTTGTAAGCTTTGAAGGACAAGATGGAATTAAATTTGAAGTAGTTCATGGAGATTTTGTTAACTTATCTGATGGAACAGGAATAGTTCATATTGCTCCTGCATTTGGAGAAGATGACAGTATCTTATCAAAAGCTAATAATGCAGCATTTGTAAATCCAGTAGATAAAGAAGGAAAATTTGTAGATGAAGTAACACCATGGAAAGGAAGATTTGTAAGAGATACAAATGATGATATTTGTGAATACTTAAAAGAAGAAAATAAGTTGTTTAAAGCAGAAAAACATCTTCACTCATATCCACATTGTTGGAGATGTGATACACCACTTCTATATTATCCAAAAGCAAGTTGGTTTGTTGCAATGAGCACATTAAGAGATAAATTAGTAGAAGAAAACAATAAGGTTAACTGGAGACCAGAAACAATAAAAACTGGAAGATTTGGTAATTTCTTAGAAAATGTAATCGATTGGGGAATTTCAAGAGATAGATATTGGGGAACACCACTAAATGTATGGTTATGTAAAAATGAAGGATGTGACCATATGGAATGTATAGGAAGCATTAAAGAATTAAAAGAAAAAGCTATAAATTGTAGTGAAGATATTGAATTACATAAACCATATATTGATGAAGTAAAATTAAAGTGTGAAAAATGTGGATCTGAAATGGAAAGAGAAAAAGAAGTTTTAGATTGTTGGTTTGATTCTGGATCAATGCCTTTTGCACAATGGCACTATCCATTTGAAAATAAGGAAATATTTGAACAAAACTTCCCAGCACAATTTATATCAGAAGCTATAGATCAAACAAGAGGATGGTTCTATACATTAACAGCTTTAGGAGTAGCTATATTTGGAAAAATACCATTTGAAAATTGTACAGTTCTTGGACACGTTTTAGATGGAAAAGGACAAAAGATGTCTAAATCTAAGAAAAATGGAGTAGATCCACTTGTACTATTAGATACAGTTGGAGCTGATGCTGTTCGTTGGTACTTCTATAATGGATCACAACCATGGATATCATCAAGATTATCAATTGAAAATGTTAGAGAAAGTCAAAGAGGATTTTTATCAACATTATGGAATACATATTCATTCTATGTATTATATGCAAATATTGATAAATTTAATCCATCAGAACATAAGAATTTCAAAGTAACAAATGTAATGGATAAATGGATTTTATCTAAATTAAATACTTTAATAAAAGAAGTTGATGAAAAATTAGCAGATTATGACATAAATAAATCAACAGTATTGATAGATGAGTTTACAGATGAATTATCAAATTGGTATATAAGAAGAAATAGAAAGAGATTCTGGGAAGCAGGAATGGAAGATGATAAAGTATCTGCATATATGACATTATATACAGTTCTTAAAGGATTAATTCAAGTAGCAGCACCTTTCGTACCATTTATGACAGAAGAAATATATCAAAATATAGTTAGAACAGTAGAAGAAGATGCAAAAGAAAGTATCCATTTAAACTTATGGCCAGAATATAATGCAGAAATGGTTGATAAAGAATTAGAAAAAGAAATGGATTTAGCATACTCAATAGTTAAATTAGGAAGAAATGCAAGATCAGCAGAAAATATTAAAAATAGACAACCATTATCAAAGATGTTAGTATCAGCAGAAAACTTACCAGAATACTATGAAAGAATAATAAAAGAAGAATTAAATATAAAAGAAGTAGTACTTGGAGCAGATATGACAGAGTATGTAAACTTTGATATAAAACCTAATTTACCAGTTTTAGGAAAAGTTTACGGAAAATTAATACCACAAATTAAACAGGAATTAGCTAAATTAAATCAAGTAGATTTAGCAAATGACATAAAGAGTGGAAAAGATATAATACTATTTATAGAAGAAACAGAAGTTGTATTAAATGAATCAAACTTACTTGTAACAATGAAGGGAAAAGAAAATACAGTTTTTGCCGGAGAAAATACTTTAGGAATAATCTTACATACAGAAATAACAGAAGAATTAAGAGAAGAAGGATATGTAAGAGAATTAATATCAAAGATTCAAAATACAAGAAAAGAATCAGGATTTGAAGTTGTAGATAGAATTAAAGTATATGTAAATTCAGATGAAGAATTAAAACAAATTATAACTAAGTTTGAAGAACAAATAAAAGAATCAACTTTAGCAAATGAAATAGTATTTGAAGAAAAAGAACAAATGCAAGAAATTAAAGTAAATGATAAGAAGATAGATTTACTATTAGAAAAAATGTAATATATTTAATGATAAGGATAACATATGGAAAACAAATTTAAAAAAGAAAATAATTTAAACTTAAATGAAAAAGAATATGTTAAAAATCCAGAAGAAAATAATATAGAATATAATACAAAAAAAGAAGAAAAGATGAGTAACTTTAGCATACAAAAAATATGTAAAAAGATACTTATCTTTTTATGTGTTTTAATACTTATATTATTAGTAATTGTTTTAGGATTTTTAGGATATTTAAAAATTACAGAATATAATCCAAAGAAGATAGAAAACTTAAAAGTAGAGAATAAAGAAAAAGAAACAAAAGATGATAAAAACAATAATTATGAATTAAATAAAGAATACAAATTACTTAGTTGGAATGTTGGATTTTTTGGAATGGATAAAAATATAGATTTCTTTATGGATGGAGGAAAAATGGTATTTCCAATAAGTCAAAAACAGGTAGAAGAAAATATATCAAAAGCAATAGAAGAAATAAAAAAAGAAAATCCAGATATTATTAATTTACAAGAAGTAGATAAGTATTCAAAAAGAACAGGATTTATGGATCAAGTTAAAATATTAAATGAAAAGTTTAAGCAAAACAGTATATTTGCATATAATATGAAAGTTAAATTTGTTCCATACCCTATACCACCACTTGGGCAAATGGAAACAGGAATTTATTCATCAAGTAAAAAGGAAATTTTAAATCCAGAAAGACATCAATTACCAATAGCTTTTAAATATCCAGTTAGATTATCTAATTTTAAAAGAGCCTTTACAGTATCATATAGTAATATAAATGGTAGCGATAAAAAACTTGTATTGTTAAATGCACATTTGGATGCATATGATGATGAAAAATCAGGATTTAAGAAAAAACAAACTGAAGAAATATTAAATTTTATGAAAAAAGAAAGAGAAAAAGGCAACTATGTTATTTTAAGTGCAGATTTTAATCAAAACTTAAAAATGCTAAATAAAGATGAAATGGAAAAAATACCATCTAATTTATGGAGAGCAAGTAATTTTGATACAGAATTATTAAGCGATAAATTTAAACTTTTACATCCAAATAAAAATACTGCAAGACTTAATAATAAGCCATATAAAAAAGGAAGTGAAAATACATATTATTATATAATAGATGGATTTGTAGTTTCAGATAATATAAAGGTAAATGAAATTAAGGTAAATGATTTAGATTTTCAAAATTCAGACCATAATCCAGTTGTATTAAAATTTGAACTTATAAAAAAATAATAAAAAAAATCCTCCATATAAATGGGGGATTTTGATCAAATAAATGTATGTGTATAAAGATTGATCATATGTACATTTATTAATGTACATATATATTATATAGTAAATTTAAAAATATGTAAAGAGAGATATTATTTCATAGTTATCGAACTTTATTTAGAGTTTGTTAGAGATAAAACATAGCAAGTATAAGAGTTTTGATAAATACACAAAAATATGGTATAATATTTACATAATAATTTAAAATTATTTGCTTAATTAGTGAATAAGGAGGAAAATATGGGAAAATTTATAAAGAAAAGGTAAGAGTGTTTTAATTTGGTATAAAAGAACTGTGAGGAATATTATGATTATAATAGTTAATGATGAACAAAAATTACAAAAATTAATAGATGAACATTTTCTTCCTGATCCAAAACGGAAAATAGTTCATATTCCAATGTATATGTATAAAGAAAACGAAAATGAAAAAATCTATATACATAATAATACAATTCATGTATCTGATAATATGTTAGAAATTTTGATTTTAAAAGATCTAGTAGTAAAAAAAGAAGAAAAATATTTTTTGAAATAGATAGGATTTAGAAAGAGGCATTACATGGCACAAATTTATTATATTTTCACAAAAACATATCATTGGAATAAAATTACAAACAAAACATTTGATTTTGATGATAAACAAACTATCTTAACAAAAAAAGAAGATAATTTTGATATCCCAATCTTGTTTTCATCGGTTGAAAATGCAAGGGATTATCTGAAAAATCAATTACATTTAGAAGAAATTGCATTTTTGAATTTCAAATCAGATTATCATCGTATCAATGGTGCTGATATGTTATTTGAGTTTAAAAAATATACTATCAAAAGTTCAAAAATTGATTAATATGTTAGAAATTTTGATTTTAAAAGATCTAGTAGTAAAAAAAAAGAAAAATATTTTTTTGAAATAGATAGGATTTAGAAAGAGGCATTACATGGCAACTAAAATTATGGATATAATAAAAAAAGAATGTTTGAAAAACGATAAAATAGCTAACTATAAGCTGGATACTAAAGATTATAATCCAACTTTTATTACATCAGCACAAAAAAAGCTATATATGACTTATGATTATATTAATAATGGCTATTCAGGGGATGAAATTTGCTCTAAATATAATATTATAGAGTTAAATGATTTAATTTACTTTTTAAGATTAGTAAAATGTTATGGATATGAAATTTTTCTAAATCCTGTAAATGATAAAGGGTATTCTAGAAGTTCAAAACTTAGAATGGTAAAAGAAGTTGTAGAAAAAGGAAAATCTATTGATGATGTATCAATAGCTAATCGGATTTTAAATAAATCCTCTCTAAGGTTATGGGTCAAAAAATATAAGGAAAACGGAGAAGATGCTATTAAGGATAAAAGCTTAAATAGATATGATAAAGTGATAAAAGCTATAGAAAAAGGAAGTACATTTGCTGAAGTTTCTAGAAAATATAAAATTACTGAAACATACATATTATATATATGGGCTTTGTATAAAGAACATGGAATGGAAGTGTTTAATGAGATACAAGCAAGAAAAGTGTATACTCAAAAAGAAAAAGAAGAAATACTTAAGTATTATTATGAAAATGAAGAAAATACTACTAAAACAGCTAGTCATTTTAAAATGAGAAATATATCAACATTAAATTCGTGGATTCCTAAAGATCCAGAAGTGACTAAAAAAGAAAAAAAGAAAAAGCATTTAAGAAAATATTATAAAAAAGATTTAGATATTGCGAATGATATCTTAAGTGGTAGCATGAGTAATGATGAAATAGCTGAAAAGTATAAAGTTAAATTATACAGAGTTAAATACACAAAAGAGTTTTTGGAAATATATGGAATTGAAGAATTTGATATTGAAAAAAGACTAAGACATATTATTTCTGAAGAAAAAAAGAAGGAAATTGTATATAAATCTTTAATTCTTGGTCAAAAGAATAAAAAGTTAGCATTAGAAAATAAAATCATAAATTTTGATATTATTGTTCATTGGAAAAAACAATATCGTCAAGCTGTTTTGAAAGAATATAAAAAAGGCAGCAAAAGTGGAAAATAAATTTTTCTATATAAGTTAGTAAAATAAAATCACTGTGAATATATTAAATTCATAGTGATTTTATATTTTGAACATAAAATATATTTTGTTTTACAGATTACATAATTCGTGGTATAATAAAAATATAAAAAATAAAAATGTGCTAAAAATAAGTACATTTGAAGAAAAGAGGAAATATATGACTAAACAAAATAATTCTCAAAATATCACAAACACTGCAGAAAAAGAGCTTTTTGATATTGTTGCGAATTTGTCTAGACGGCTTAAAATTATGCCAGAAGATAATTCGATACTTTTAACATATTTTAATTCATCATTAAAAGAATGGATATCAGAAAATATAGGTGATATTAAAAAAGAAAATGATTCGGCGTTAGAAGTTTCAACATTAAGTAAAATATTAATAAAAATACCTGTTGCAAATGAAGAATTAAATTTAACTATTATTACATTTGTAACAGAAAATGAAAGAGAAAATTTAGAACTTCATATGATTTGTAAAGATATGGAGTATAAAAAATATAATCAAGGGCTTTTATTTAATAAAAATAAGCTTGTAAAACATAGTAATATTGATAATTTTGATTCTGAATTAGTTTCATATATTTATGTAATATTATTTGAAGTAAAGGAAGGAATGGATATTGCTATTAGAGATAAGATAGAAAATGATATACGACAAATAGTTACAGAATATATGGATTTATGTATTAAAAGTGGTAATTAAAAGAGGAAAAATATGATAGAAGAAAATAAAAGAAGAATTAATCAAGAAAACTTTGAAAGAGCTATATCTGAGATTAAAAAATTAAATCCAAATGTAGATTTCAAAAGTGTGAAAAATGAAAATGAGTTTTTACTTTTTTCTTCACATGATATTTCAAAGATCATCTTTCCTAAAAATTGGAAGAAACGGATTGCGAAATGTGGAAGATACAACTACGAGGTAGGATTACATATTAGTTCATATGAAAAAAACCAATTTGTTAATTTTATATATAAATGGAATTGGTACACAGACTTTAAGAAAGAATAAGTTAAGCTTTAATATAAGTTTTGAATGATAATAACCTAGACATAAATGTTTTTATGTCTAGGTTATTTATTTTTGAAAATAAAAGCCATAATTAAGAAATTAATATATTAATTCTTTTAATGAAAATTAGATTAAATAAAATAATGTAATAAAAATGTTATATTTTTTGTAAAATACTTTAATTTTAGAAATTTAATATATATTATATATGTAATAACATAAGAAACAAAAGAAAATGGAGATAGATTGACATGATAGAATACAGATTAAATGAAGAAGGGATTTTAGTAGAAGTAGAATCAAATTCAGTAGAACAAAATAATGAAATTAGCTTAGATAATGTAAATGCAATTAATGATTCAATGTTAAATGGTGAAGTAGCTTTAGAAAATAATAATTTACCAGTTGAAAGAGGATTTTGGACAAAGTTTAAAGACTTTATGTTTAAAGAAATTACTTTTTCAAATATCTTACCAAGAGTTAACTTTGAATTAGAACTAACATCTTATGAGAAAAAGGTATTTACAGAAGTTAGAGATTTTTGGACACAAGATATTAGAGATATATTTAAAAGAAATTAAAATGAAGAAATATTAGAGAAAAAAGAGCTATTAAGCTCTTTTTTCTTTATATTTTATTAAAATTTCATTGAAAAAAATTATAAAATGAAGTAATATGTGTTTGTTAAAATTAGTATAATAAAATGAAAGAATATAGTTTAATAGATGAAATTAAGGATGATGAACAATATATATTTAAGATAATGTATATAATTAATTCTATAAAAATACCTAAAAAAATAAAAACGGAATTCTTAGACTCCTTAAATGATAGCAATTTTTTAGAGTTTGAGTATAGCTATTCATTAGTAAAAAAAGTGGTATCAGATAAGTATTATGAAATGATAAAAAGAAACTTAAAAACTAAGATTGTGCCTTTTTTTAAAGATAATAATATAAATGAAAGCGAAATTTTAAATTATTTAAAAGAAAGTATTAATGTGCTGTCAGATTGTAAAGAAATTTCTGCTTCGTATATTACATATTTAGATTTTAATTATCCATTTAAGCTTAGAAAAATATATAACCCACCATATATTTTATATACAATAGGAAATATTGAACTTTTAAATAAAAAGATAGTAGCTGTTATAGGTTCGAGAGAGCCGACAAATTATAGTTCATCAATAACTAAAAAGATAGTTAATAAACTTTTAAAGAAGGGATATGTTGTTGTATCAGGACTTGCAGTAGGAATAGACAGTGTTTCACATGTAGAATGTACAAAAAAAGGAATGGAAAATACAATTGGAGTTTTAGGCACAGGATTACATAAAGAAGTATTTTATCCTAGGTTAAATTATTATTTATATACAGATATGTTAGAAAAAAATAATTTAGTTATTTCAGAATTATCACCCAAAATGAAAGGAAATAGATATACATTTCCTTTAAGAAATAGAATTATTGCTGGATTATCAGAGTCTATAATTGCCATTCAAGCAAAGTTAAATAGTGGTTCAATTATTACATGTAATGAAGCGTTAAATCAAGGAAAAGACGTATATATCCCATTAGGACCAATAGATGAAACGATGCATAAAGGTACAAATTTATTAATTAAAGATGGAGCTATACCAATTACTGATTTAGGTGATATTGATGATTATTTTTAATAAATAAAAAAAGACTTGGTTGTTAAAATTCTAACAAACCAAGTCTATTTATTAATAAACCATGTTATCTTGAACAGTAAAAATTTTATTTAATAAAACATCAAAATAACTGGAAGTAAATTGTTTAGCAAGTGTTAATTGCTTATTCGCAATTAAAGGTGAAGGGTTTGGTTTTTTACAATTTAAATTATTTAAAATATTAGTAAAATCTTCCGATAGAAGTTCATCTAAAAATTCTTGAGATTTTTCTTCCATATTTTCTATTTCTGAATTTCCTACACCTTTTATAATTGCAAAAGAAAGATAGTTATTCATAATATCATCAAATGTATCTTGGCAGGATAAATTAAATGTATTATCTGAAAGTATAGAACCACGATGTAGTATTACATCTGATAAAGCTCGTTCTAAAACTTCAAGTGCAATAACTTCTGTTGCAGAAAACCGTTTTCTGCTTTTAATTTGAACATTTGCAGTATTACTGTCTGTTGTTATGATGGTGAACATTTTGTTCCCTCCTTAATGTTTAATATGATAATAAATATCTATATTTATATTATACCATAAAATGTTAAATAAGTTAACATAAAAATGAAGAAAAAATACGAGAAAAATAAATATATAAACGTAAATTAAATAAATTTATACTAAAAAATAGTTGGTTATGATATTATGATTTAAATAATAAAAATAAAATAGGAGAATAGATTGAAACAAGAAGATATAGTTATTGGTCTTATGAAAGATCAAAACGGAATAATTACAAATAAAGAGGTTGAAGCTTTAGGGATATCTACAAAAATTCTTACTAATTTGCTAAGAAAAAATATTATTAGAAAAATATCAAAAGGAATTTATGTAGATAAATACAATTTTAATGATAAGTATTATGAAAAATTAGCTCGTGCAAGACAGGGAGTATTTTCTCATGAATCTGCACTTTATTTACATAATATAATTGGGTATGAACCAGAAAAATTTAAAATTACAATACCAAGTCATTATAATACTAGAATTATTACAGATGAAGAAAATGAATTTTATTATCATAAAAAGACATTATCAAGTTATGGAATAGAATATATAAATACGAAGGAAAATAATTTAGTTAGAGTATATAATGTACATAGAAGTATATGTGATATTTTAAAAGATAAAAACAGATTAAGTGAAGATAGAGTTAAGGAAATTATTAATATATATTTACATTCTGATAAAAAAGATTTAATTACACTTAAAGAATATGCTACTCTGTTAAATGTAGAAAATGATTTAAAAATATATCTAGGAGAAAAGTAAAATGAAAAATTATTATAGTAAAGAATTGAAAGAAGTATTTTTAGAATTTAATTCTAATATATTAGGATTAACAAATAAAAAAGCAGAAGAATATTTAAAAAAATATGGAGAAAATAAATTAGAAGAGCCTGATAAAGAAAGTATCTTAAAAAAATTTATAGAGCAATTTAAAGATTTTACAGTAATTCTTTTAATAATAGCAGCAATTGTGTCTGGAGTAATTGATACATTACACGGAGATAGTTTATTAAATACATTTGTTATTCTTTTAGTTGTTCTTGCAAATGCAGTAATTGGAGTTGTACAAGAATTAAATGCAGAAAAATCATTAGATGCTTTAAAAAAATTAACAGAACATACAGCAACAGTTGAAAGAGATGGAAAAACAATAAAAATATTATCAAAAGAAGTTGTTCCAGGTGATATATTATTATTAGAAGCTGGAGATTATATTTCTGCAGATGCTAGAATAATAGAAAGTGTTAGTTTAATGGTAAATGAATCACAATTAACAGGAGAATCATTACCTGTTCAGAAGCAAGAAGGAGTATTATCTGAAGATACAGTACTTGCAGATAGAACAAACATGGTATTTACATCTTCATTAGTTACAAATCGGAAGAGCAAAAGCTCTAGTTGTATCTACTGGTATGAATACTGAAGTGGGTAAAATAGCTGAACTTTTAAATAATTCAGAAGAAAAAGAAACACCATTAAAGCAAAAATTAAATGGACTTGGTAAAACATTAGGTATATCTGCATTAGTAATATGCATTATAATATTTGTAGTAGGAGTAGCATTTGGAAAATCAATCCTTTCAATGTTTATAACTGCAATATCTTTAGCAGTAGCAGCTATTCCAGAAGGATTACCAGCTATAGCCACAATCGTTCAAGCAATGGGAGTTAAAAGACTAGTATCTAAAAATGCCATTGTTAAAAAATTACCAGCAGTTGAAACACTTGGAAGTGCAACTGTAATTTGTTCAGATAAAACAGGAACACTTACATTAAATCAAATGACTGTAAAAGAAATTTATTTAGTGGGTGAAGAAAGAAAAAATAAAGAAGAAAAAGATATTACATTAAATAAAATGTATAAAGCAATGGTATTATGTAATAATGCAAAAATAAATGAAATAGGAGAAGAAATAGGTGATCCAACAGAAACAGCACTTTTAAAATATGTTCTTCAAAATGATAAAACAATATATGAAGAAATATTAAATTCAAAAAGAGTATTTGAAGTTCCATTTGATTCAGATAAAAAATATATGATTACAATAAATGAAACAGAAAACAACAATCAAAAAATAAATGAAATATATATAAAAGGTGGGTTGGATGAAGTTTTATCAATGTGTAATGATATAGAAAAAATACAACTTGAGTTACATCAAAAAAATGAAAAAATGGCATCAAAAGCTTTAAGAGTATTAGGGTATGCATATATAGATTTAAGTAAAAGTAATATAGATATAAATTTAAATGACCTTGAAGATGAAGAAACATTAATTAAAAAGATTAAAGGAATTGCATCATTTATAGGAATTAGTGGAATGATAGATCCACCAAGAAAAGAGGCAAAAACTGCTATTGAAAAATGTAAAAAAGCAGGAATAAAAACAGTAATGATTACAGGAGATCATAAATTAACTGCAAAAGCAATTGCACTAGAATTAGGAATATTAAAAGATGATTCTGAAATAATTGAAGGACATGAATTAGAAGAGATGACAGATGAAGAATTAAAAAGCAGAGTGATGATAACATCTGTATATACAAGGGTATCACCAAAACATAAAGTGAGAATTGTTAAGGCATTTCAAGATTTAGGAGAAATTGTTGCAATGACAGGGGATGGAGTTAACGATGCACCTGCTTTAAAAAAGGCAGATATTGGGTGTGCAATGGGAATTACCGGAACTGATGTATCGAAAGAAGCGGCAGATGTTATAATTACAGATGATAATTTTGCAACTATTGTTTCTGCAGTAGAAGAAGGAAGAAGAATATATGATAATATATTAAAATCAATTCAATACCTGTTATCATCAAATATAGGTGAATTAATAGTAATATTAATAGCAATTCTTTCTACAAATATAATAAGTAAAATGTTTGGAATAGATGGACATTATATAAATAAATTAATCCCATTAATACCAATACAAATATTATGGATTAATTTAGTTACAGATACATTGCCAGCACTTGCCCTTGCAGAAGATAAAGCAGAAAAAGATATAATGAAAAGAAAGCCAAATAGAGAAAAAAGTATATTTAACAAAAATAAAGTATTTCAAATAATATATCAAGGAATAATGATGGGAATGATAATGTTTACAGCATATGTAATTGGATTATCAGTAGATGGAGATACAGAATACAAAATTAAGGTAGCTCAAACAATGGCATTTATGTCAGTAGGACTAGGAGAACTTGTTCATGTATTCAATGTAAGAAGTAAATTATCTGTATTTTTATCAAAACCATTTAATAACAAGTATTTAGTACTTGCAGTTATAGTTAATACAGGATTAATGTTACTTACAATGTTTATTCCATTTATGCGTGAAGTATTTGGACTTGTAGTATTGCCAACAAGCTTTACATTAGAACTTACATTGTTAATTATTTCTCCATTAATAATTGTTGAATTTATGAAATTAACAGGATTAAATAATCTATTTGCAGAAAACAAAAAAGGATAAAAAATGATATTAAATTAAAAGAAAAAGAGAGAAAAAATTTCTCTCTTTAATTAGTTGTTTGTATGTTTTAGAATATCATCTATGTTTTTACCTGAATAAAAAATACGAATAATGGAAACAGATGATAAATTTTCATCAATACGATAAAAAACCATATAGTTATCAATAGGTGCTTTGTATATTTTTATAGAAGATAAATGTTCCAACTTAATAATTGGATACCTTGCTGGAAATATATCAAGCGAGCTAATCATCTTTTTAATACGGAATAATTGCTTTTCTGCTGTGATAGGTGCTTTTAGTGAAAATCGAATATATTTATATATGTCAGCTAAATCTTGTAAAGCTAGTTGAGAGTAAATTACTTTATATATTTTTTTCATCTAGATATTCCTTTTTGAAGTAATCGTCAACTTCATCGATGCTATATTTTTTTTCAGTATTTAAAGAATTTATACCTTTTTGAAGTTCTAAATAAAGTTCTTCTTTAGATAGACTAGCTATACCTAAAGGTTTTTCGTGTGGAAGACGAAGTTCAAAAGGCATACCTTTTTGAAGAACAATCTGACTGTAAAGCATTTGTATAGCACTTGATGGAGAAATTCCTAGTTGGTTTAATATGCTTTCTGCATTTTCTTTTAAGTTTGTATCAATTCTTGCATAAACAGCATTTGTATTTGCCATAAATAACACTCCTTTCTCTATATATAGTATATAAATAAATAAGTGTAAATGCAAGCAATTGCAAGCTGATGATAGAATATATTAAAATTGATTTTAGATAAAGAAAATATTAATATAAAAATTAAAAAATAAAATTTTAGTAATAAAAAATAAAAACCACAAAGATAATTAACTCAATGTGGTTTTTTATTTAATTTAAATAGTTTATTAGACTTTATTTTTAGGCTTATCTTTAATACTTCTTTCTTTATCAATTTCGATATAACTTCTTGATATTGCTAAACTTATTATTAATAATAATATAGCACCAGACCAAATTATAATAGATATAGGATTATGATGCTCTATAATAATAAGTCTAATAATTGCAGTTATTCCTATATATATAAAATAATTTAACGGGAAATGATAGTTATTTTTGAAATATTTCATTATAAGTCCGATAAACTCAAAGTAAAGGAAGAATGAAATTATTTTTTCAAGCATTTGTTCATAATGAACATCACCTACAATTGCATAGTATATTAGTTTAGAGAAACTAATAGTTTCTTTAAATAGCATTACGCATAATGCAATTGCAATAATATTTAATGCACAGTTCATTATAAGCAATAGAAAATCTGGTGTTTTTTCTGTCCAATGTGTAATAATTTTATCTTTCATTTCTTCTTTTTTGTTCTCCCTTTTTTCATCTAAAATCTCCTTAGTTAAGGATATTTTTTTGATTAGATTTTTTTTGAATATTTTATCCAAAATTTACCTCCTTAATATTTAAAAATGTATACAACAGTATACATAAAATTTAAAATAAATGCAAGAAGTTTTTTAAATTTTAAGAATTAACTTAAAGAGTAAAAAATGGTATAATAGATAGTAGTTAATTATATAGTTATAGGAGTGGATATGAAAAAAGGAATAAATATATTTGGATTTTTAAAAGACTTTTTTGTTAATAATTGTTTATTTAGAGAAAAAATAACTTTAAGAGAGCTTATTATATTAAATGTATTAGTATATACAGAAGCTTTTCAAAAGTCTGAAAACATAGAATATATTTTAGGTAAGTCTGTATATGATTTTATTAATGATTTTGATATTTATAATTTAGATAAAAAAGAAATTGGATCTATGGATGAAAATAGTTTTTTAGCTATTGTAAATACTGCTCGTGAAGAAAAAAATCTTTTTAGTAAAATTAAAATTGCTAATATTAATAACGAACAAGGGGTTATATCTGCTATATTTGAGTTTGAAAATGACGCTATATTTGTTTTTAGAGGGACTTCTGGCTCATTAGAATGGAATGATAATAGAGAAGGAATATTTGAAAATAACCCAGATACAAAACAACAGGTGAAAGCATATGAATATTTTGAAAAGAATATATTTGATAGTTATTTAAAAGTGAAATATAAAAATGTATATGTAACAGGTCATTCAAAAGGTGGAAATAAAGCTCAATATATTGGTGTTAGAGCAGGAAGATACATTAAAAAAGTATATTCATTTGATGGTCAAGGATTTGGTGATTCATTCTTTGAAAAATATAAAGAAAATATAAAAAGATATTCTAAAAAAATTGTTAACATTTCTGGAGAGTATGACTATGTAAATATAATTGGAGAGCTAGCATCATCTGAAAATATATATTTAAAATCTAATGCTCTTATTGAAATTAAAGAGGTAAAAGGTAATTTTAAAACATTATATAATTATCATTTTTTAACAGAACTATTTCATATTGAATATGGAAAAATGATAGTTAATAAAGAAGGGAATCAAGCAGATGTTATAAAAGAGATTAAAAGAAACTTTGTTTATTATAAAAATAATTTAAATGAAGAAGATTATAAGTTTTTAGGATCTCTTATTACAAGTTTGTTTACTCCAGCTAAAAATGTTAATGCAAAAATGCCTAAAGGATTTATAAAAAGATTTTTAAAGGTAACAAATGAATATAACGGTAATGAAAGAATAATACCTGATAATATTTTAGATATTATGAATAAATATTTAAATTCAAATTCAGAAAATACAAATATTTTTGATTTTATTTCATCTTCATTAGATATAAATACATTTTTAGAAATAAAAGATAAGATGAGTGATTCTATCAAAAATAAAGTTAAACAAGGAATAAAAAGTACATTAGACATATTAGAGAAATTTAAAAAGAAAGAAGATTAAAGGATATTATATTTTTTCTAATTTAATATGAGTATATAATATTAAAAAAATATATATTTTAGTTTGTTTTATGGAAGATCTAATTTAGATGTAGTAATATATTAGTAATAATAGGAGGACAAGATGTCAGAAAATACAAAAGAAAAAGTGATTTCTCAAGAAAATAAATTAGAGAAAGAAATGGAAAAATTTAGAAAGACAATTAAAGCATGGAATAGAACATGGATAATGCTTGCATTTATTATTTTATCATTATTTATTGGAAGCTTAATTTTTAATTTAAAAGGAGCTGAAATTGTATATAATATAAAGATGAATAGACCAGATAATGCTTTGAGATTTGGAAGTATAGTGATGTTAATTTTTGGAATTAATATTTTAGTTACAATAAGTTACTTTATAACAAATTTCAAAAAAGGTATGACAAAAAATATATATTTAGGATATATTTATTTCTATATATTATTTATTGTATCTAATTATATAATCTTTAGATTACCTGTATTATGGCTTTCATTGATAATGTTATTTGTAAATATTTCAGTATTATCATATATAACAGGAAAATTAATTAAGAGATATTTAATTGGAGCAATATGTATAATACCTTCAATACTTGTAAATATATACTTGATATATATTTTTACATATGCAGTTAGATTAATTAATTTCTAGATTTAAAGTTTAACTAGTAAGGAGAAGTAATGGATTTTATTGCAGAAGAAAATAGAATTAAAATAGATTTGCATGGATTAACAAAAGATGAAGCTAAATTTGAAATAATTAATGCTTTAGAATATTCGCCAGAAAATATAAAGCAACTTATAATAGTTCATGGATATTCACTTCGGAAATATTCTTCTTAATATGGTTAGAACAGAAATAAAACATAAAAGAATAAAAAGTATAACTCATACTTTTAATCCGGGAATTACAACAATAGAGTTTGTAAAAAAATATGAGGTGGATTTAAGTAGAAAGGTAAGAAAGAAACATAAAAAAAGAAAAAGAATATAAAGTAAAAAGAATAATTAAATAATAAAAATAGTTATAAATAATAATAAAAAGCAGTTTAACAAATATAAGTTTGAACTGCTTTTATTTGTATTTTTTATAAAAAAGTAGTATAATTAAAGTACTTGAATTTGTTCGGAAATTAAATTTGTTTTTTAAATATCAGGTTATATATTGGTACGGAAATTTAAATATATAATACTTTAAAAAATGGGTTTATACACTAGTTATAGTGAATTAAATATTTTTAGTTAATTTTAGTAATATTAACTTGTACAATTTGTTTATGTATATATTTAGTTTTATATATGGTTTAACTTAAATTATAAATTTAATTTTGGTTAAATTAGTATTGAATTGAGTATATAGATATAAAATTGTACATTTTAGTTATTAAAATAGAATAAAAGATATTAATAAATAAATTTACGAAAAGATAAAATACAAGAAATAAAATAATTAAGTCAAGGAGGATAAATGACAGAAAATATAGAAAATAAAAATGTTAAGCCAGTTAAAAAGAATAAAATATCTGGAAAACAAAATAATCAAAATAATAATGTGAAAAAAGAGACACATAAAAAAAGTTTAAAGAGATTACCAAATAATGGGACAAAAAAAACTTCAAATAAAGTGAATGTAAAAAATGAAGGTAAAGGGAAATCTGAAAATAAAGAAACAATTAAAATTATTCCTTTAGGAGGATTAGAAGAAATTGGAAAGAATATTACAGTATTTGAATACAAAAATGATATTATTGTAGTAGATTGTGGATTAGCTTTCCCAGATGATGATATGTTAGGAGTTGATATAGTTATTCCAGACACAACATA
>JABCPO020000008.1 GCA_013333105.2 Clostridiales bacterium
ACCAATAATATTATTATTTTTAGTTGAAAAAGTAGAATTTTATTTGGTTTCTATGTTACTTATATTTAATATTTCTACATTATTTATATCATTTATAAGTATACAAACAGAGATAATGTTAATATTAATATTAATTATAATAACTTATTTTAAAATAATAGTGACGGAGGATAGAAAATAATATTATGAAAGAATATATTAAAAATAATAAGAAAAAAACAATAATTTTAATACTAATAATAATCGTATTATTAATAAGTATTATATATAATAATGATTTAAAAAATATTAAAAAAATATCTAAAAAAACAAATAATACTAATGAATATGAATTAACAGAATTAAGATATAAAATAATGGCAGATGGAATGGAAAGAGATAAATTTATTAATTCTAAAAAATTTTATAGCGATGTAAAAATATCTAATTTAAAATATGATGAAAAAAAAGAAAAAATAGAGTTTAATTTAACTAATACGAGTGAAAAAAGTATTTGGATTAATAATACAGGATTAAAATTTGAGTTTATAAAAAGAAATATTTTTTTTGGAACTCCAAACTATAGTGTTAAAGATTTAAAAAAAGAAATAAAACCTATGGAAACTTTAAGTTTAGAATATGAATTAAAAAAAGATACTTCTGATTATGGATTTGTATTAAATGAAATGGATTTAAGTAAATTTAATATTTATTTAGAAGTTTATGATAATTTTGAAAATAAAAGTTTATTAGGAATAATCTTAATTAAGTAATATCAAATATTACAAAAAACTAATAATTATTGAAAAAACGTTATAAATTATATATAAATAAGGTAATTGATAATTATTATAGGAGGTATAGTATGAAAAACGAAAAAGAAGTGTCTGTAGAAGTAAATGAAGAAGGAAAAATTAAAACAGAATTATTATTAGTTTTATTAAGTATAATTTCATTAGGAGCAATAGCAGTTATGTTCTTTAAAGGATTATTCTATTAAAAACAAGATAAAATAATAATCAAAATAATAAGTATAAATCAGTGTTTAAATTCAAGCACTGATTTTTTATATTAATTTTTATCTTATATATAAAATTAATATAACATTATATACAAAATGCATATTGTATATGATATATTTAAAATGTTAAAGTTAAGTTTAAATTGAATAGGAGATACATATGATAAAACTAGACATATCAAGAACAAAACTTACAGATTCAAAAATACTTGAATATAAAGATGAAGTTAAGAAATATGATTTGGAATTAGAAAAAATGTCTAAAAAGAAAAAAGAGATGGTAGGATGGATGTTTTTACCAGAAAACTATGATAAAGAAGAATATTCTAGAATAAAAAGTGCAGCTAAAAAAATAAGAAAAAATTCAGATGTTTTAATTGTTATTGGAATTGGTGGTTCATATTTAGGAGCAAAAGCAGTTATAGATATTTTTAAATCTAGTTTGAATAAAAAAGAAAAAGAAACAGAAGTTATATTTGCAGGTAATAACATGTCTACAAAATATATGAATGATATTATAGAGTATGTTTCAAATAAAGATTTTTCTATAAATGTAATCTCTAAATCTGGTACAACTACTGAGCCAGGAATTGCATTTAGAATATTAAGAGAAGTATTATTATCTAAATATGGAATAGAGGGAGCAAAAGAAAGAATATTTGTAACTACGGATGCTAAAAATGGTGGATTAAAGA
Organism: Clostridiales bacterium; assembly: GCA_013333105.2. Lineage (GTDB taxonomy): Bacteria > Bacillota > Clostridia > TANB77 > CAG-508 > JABCPO02. Next base: position 1,696 of record JABCPO020000008.1, read on the forward strand.
AGATAGCATTAGAAGAAAACTTTGAAACATTTGTTATACCAAATAATATAGGAGGGAGATATTCAGTTCTTTCACCAGTTGGGCTTTTACCAATTGAAGCTGCTGGGATTAATACAGAGAAAATTTTAAAAGGAGCTGAAAATGCTTTAAATAAGTATTTAGAAGAAGAAGTGCTTGAAAATGATGCATATAAATATGCTGTAATTCGTCATATTTTAAATAGTGAATATAATAAGGATATAGAGCTTATGGTTTCATATGAACCTTCATTTTTATACTTTATTGAATGGTTAAAACAATTATTTAACGAAAGTGAAGGGAAAGATGGTAAAGGTATTTTTACTTGTGGAAGTATTAATACAACTGATTTACATTCAATAGGTCAAAATATACAAGAAGGTAAGAGAAATATATTTGAAACAGTTATAAATATTAATGATATGAAAGAAGAACATATTATATTAAAAGCAGAAGAAGCAGATTATGATGAATTAAATTATTTAGATGGAAAAACTTTAGATTATATAAATAAAACTGCTATGGAAGCAACAATGAATGCACATTTAGAAGGAAATGTTCCTAATGTATTTTTAACTATTTCTAAATTAAACGAAGAAAATATCGGGGAACTTATATATTTCTTTGAAAAAGCATGTGCAATGTATTGTATGCTAAATAAGGTTAATCCATTTGATCAACCAGGTGTAGAAAAATATAAAAAGAATATGTTTACTATGTTAGGTAAATATAATAATTAAAGTTTTAAAGGATACAAAAGATGATAAGTGATTATATAAATATAAAGAGAGTATTTAAAAGAAAAATAAACAATAGATTAAATAATCAAATAAATGAAGTTATTAAGCTTGAAATGGATATGAAAACATTAAGTAAAGAGCTTAATAAAAAAGGAGAAAAACAAATGAAAAAAATAGGTATACTTACAAATGGAGGAGATGCTCCAGGATTAAACACAGTTATTCGTGCAATAGTAAAAACAGCAGAAGAAAATGGAATAGAAGCTTATGGTTTCTTAGATGGTTTTAAAGGACTATTAGAAAATAAATATATAAAATTAGATTCTTTAGGTAATGCTAAGCATTTACTTTATACAGGTGGTACATTTATAGGTACTTCAAATGCAACAAATGTTTTTAATTTAAGAGTTATGGATAAAAACGGAAATGTAGAATATAAAGATATGAGTTGGTTATGTGTAGAAAACTTAAAAAAAGAAGATTTTGATTGTGTATTTATATTAGGAGGAGATGGATCTTTAAAATCAGCTAGAGATTTTTCTACTTTAGGTGTTAACTTTATAGGTATACCTAAAACAATTGATAATGATGTTGCACATACAGATAGATGTTTTGGATTTTCAACAGCAGTTCAAACAGCTACAAATGCGATGGATCAATTAAGAACAACAGCAGAATCACACGAAAGAATAATGGTTCTTGAAGTTATGGGAAGATATGCTGGATGGATAGCATTAGAAACTGCCATTGCAGGAGGAGCTGATGCAGTACTTTTACCAGAAAAAGAATATGATTTACAAAAAGTCGCAGATAAGATAATAGAAAATAAGAAAAAAGGTAAAAAGTTTAGTTTAGTTGTAGTTTCAGAAGGAGCTAAAGAAAAAGGGAAAGATCTAATTATAAAAAGAAAAGTTGATGTTGGAAAAGGACTTGATAACATTAAATTAGGAGGAGCTGGAGATTATGTAGCTTCTAGATTAGAAGAACTAACAAAAATAGAATCAAGAAATACAACTCTTGGATATGTTCAAAGAGGAGGAACACCGATTGCAGAAGATAGAATATTATCTACAATGTATGGTGTTGAAGCTATGAATTTAGCATTAAAAGGCATATTTAATGTATTAGTTGTAATGAAAGATAATAAACTTTCATATGTTACATTAGAAGACGTAGTTGGAGAAAATAAAGAGATCGGAGCGGCATCTGGAAATACTAAAGAAAGTAATATAAGAACTGTTCCAATGGATCATCCTTTAATAGAAACAGCTAAAAGTATAGGAATTTGCATTCGGATAGTATAAATGATATAATTTATATCTGTATATTAAATGTAAAATGTAAATTATATAATAAATTAAAATAAGGAGAAAAAAATGAGTTTTAAAGTAAAAAACGTAGATGAAAAAGAAAGAATAGTAGAAGTTGAAATATTAGGAAGTAAAGAAGAATTAAAAGACGCTATACAAACAGTTTATGTTAGAAATAAACATTATTTCGCAGTACCAGGATTTAGAAAAGGAAAAGTTCCATTTAATGTAGTAAAAAATCATTATGGAATAGAAATGTTCTACCAAGAAGCAGCAGAAGTAGTAGTTGAAAATAACTTAAGAGAATTAGTAGAAGATAAAAAATTAGTAGAAAAAAATAATATAGCATTAAACGTATTACCAAACGTAGATGTAGAAGAAATTTCAGAAGAAGCTGGAATTAAAGCAATAGCTAAATATGTAATGGCAGCTAAAGTTGAATTAAAAGAATATAAAGGATTAACAGTTGAAGAAAAAGCAGTTAAAGTTTTAGCTAAAGATGTTGATGAAGAAATTAAAGCAGAAGCCGCAAAAAATGCAAGAATAGAATCAGTTTCAAGAAAATCTAAAAAAGGAGATATAGTAAATATTGATTTTGAAGGATTTGTAGATGGTGTTGCATTTGAAGGGGGAAAAGCAGAAGGATTTGATTTAGAATTAGGATCAGGATCATTCATTCCAGGATATGAAGAACAATTAGAAGGTAAAAAAGCAGGAGAAGAAGTAGAAGTTAAAGTTACATTCCCAGCAGAATACCATGCTGAAAACTTAGCAGGAAAAGAATCAATATTTAAAGTAAAAATTAATGAAGTAAAAGCTAAAAATTTACCAACAATTGATGATGAATTTGCAAAAGATTTAGGATTTGATGATTTAGCATCATACAAAAAAGATGTAAAAGCAAAATTAGAAGAAACATTAAAAAAAGAAGCAGAAGCAGATTTTAAAAATAATGTTTTAACAGCATTAACAGAAAAAAATGAAGTAGTTATTGCTCATGAAGAAGTTCATTCAATGGCACATCAAAGAATACATCAAATGGAAGAACAATATAAAATGTATGGAATAACATTAGAACAAATGCTACAAATGCAAGGAAAAACAGTTCATCAATATGCACACGAAATGATGCCAGTAATTGAAAATCAATTAAAATTAACATACATTTTAAGAGAAATTGCTAAAGCAGAAAAAATTAAAGCTACAAAGAAAGAAATTGAAGCAAAATTAGAAGAACAAGTTTTAGCTTACGGACAAGAAGATAATAAAGAAGAATTTATGAAAAATGAATCAATACTATCAGCTGTAAAAGAAATGATCGAAACAGAAAAAGCACAAAACTTTGTATTTGATAATGCAAAAGCTAAAAAAGCAGCAGCTAAAAAAGCAGAAAAATAATAAAGAAAATAATATATAATAAATAATATTTCGACTTACAAAGGAGAAGAAAATGAATATATTTGATAATTTACAAAATAAAAGTATTTATGATATTAATTCTACATTGGTACCATATGTTATAGAAAAAACACCAGGTGGAGAAAGATCTTATGATATATATTCTAGATTATTAAAAGATAGAATAATAATGCTTACAGAAGAAGTAACAAGTGCTTCAGCAAGTGTAATTATTGCTCAACTTTTATTCTTAGAATCACAAGATCCAGATAAAGAAATATCATTTTATATAAATAGTCCAGGTGGTTCAGTTACAGCCGGACTTGCGATTGTAGATACAATGAATTACATTAAATGCCCAGTATCAACAATATGTATTGGAATGGCAGCATCAATGGGATCATTATTATTATCTTGTGGAACAAAAGGTAGAAGATTTGCTACTCCAAATTCAGAAGTAATGATACATCAACCATTAATAGCTGGAGGAGGAATATCAGGACAAGCAACAGATATTCAAATTCATAGTGATCATATAATCAAAATGAAAGAAAAACTTAATAAAATGTTAAGCGATAACTCAGGAAAACCATTAGAACAAGTAAAACAAGATACTGAAAGAGATAAATATTTAACAGCAGAAGAAGCTTTAGAATATGGATTAATCGATGGAATTCTAGAAAAGAGATAATATTAAAATATCTGTATTATATGATTTTAAATTAAAATTAATCGTATTTACAGGTATTTTATTTTGATTTAATTATATACTAAAAGAAAAGGAACTAATATGAAAGATAAAAAAAATGAAGAAGAACTATTTTGCTCATTTTGTGGTAAACCTCATAAATATGCAAACCAAGTTATTCAAGGAGTAGATGGTAAATCATATATATGTGATCAATGTTTGTACATATGCAGTAAAATGCTTGCAGATGAAATGGGAGATACATTAGAAAATGAAGGTACACTTAAAGGTACTTTCGAAGAAGATGATATGATGGCAGATATGTTCTTTGAATTAAAAGAAGATAAAAAAGAAAATTCATCATTAAAATCAGATTTTAATAGAGCAGTAAAAAAGAATATAAAAGATATAGAAGAAAATCAAAAGAAATCACAAGAAATTAATTTTGATTTAAAACCAAAAGACATAAAAGCAGTTTTAGATGAATATGTAATTGGACAAGAAGATGCTAAAAAAACTTTATCAGTAGCCGTATATAATCATTACAAAAGAATAAATCATCAAGAAAAAATAAGTAAAAAAAGAGATAAAAATGAAGAAATAGAAATAACAAAAAGTAACATACTATTATTAGGACCAACTGGTTGTGGGAAAACTCTATTAGCACAAACATTAGCTAAAACATTAAATGTACCTTTTGCTATTGCAGATGCTACAACATTAACAGAAGCAGGATATGTAGGAGATGATGTTGAAAATATATTAGTTAGATTACTTCAATCAGCAAATTTTGATGTAAAAAAAGCAGAAAAAGGTATTATATATGTAGATGAAATAGATAAAATATCTAGAAAATCAGAACATCAATCAATAACAAGAGATGTTTCTGGAGAAGGAGTTCAACAAGCACTTCTTAAAATGATAGAAGGAACAAAAGCAGGAGTTCCTGCACA
>JABCPO020000009.1 GCA_013333105.2 Clostridiales bacterium
AGATGGAAATGATGGAGATTATGTAGTAACTTATGTATCACCTAAGATTGATGCAACATTTAAGTTAGTATATCAAGGTATAGGTGGAGATGATGAAAAACCAAAAGTAAATATTAGACTAACTAGAAATGGACTAGCATTTGGAGATGTTGTAACAGTAAATGGAGAATATGAGTATATATTTAAAGGAATAGATAAGACAGATGAAAAAGAAAAGCTTTATAAATATGGAGTAGAAGTTGTAGGAGAAGTTACAGGATATGATGCAACAATTTCAGCAGATGGAAATACAGTAATATTAACAAAGAAAATAGAAAAGGGGAAAATATTACCATATGCAGGACCAAAAACAAATATTTTATTTGGTATAGCTTTAATAGTTATTATAGGATATGCTGTAAAGGTATTTAATAATCAAAGAAGAATGAATAATATTAAAAAAATTAAAGGAATTAAAAGATAATATATTTTAAATATATGTATAAATAACATGCTTATTTAATAAGTGTGTTATTTTTTATTTAATTAAGTTAAAATATGTTTAAAAGTTTGTATATTTATCTTAAAAATGATAAGATTTATATTGATTAAAATATAAATTAGGAGATTAATTTATGAGTAAAGATGTTAAAGAAAAAAACGAGAACAAAAAGGATAAGTTAAAAGTATCTAAATCTCAAAATTCTGAGATTGATAAAAAGAAAAATGTTGATAAATATGAAGAAACAAGTGAGGTAGAAATTTTACCTGAAGTTATTGCTTCTATTGCATCAGTTGAATTGGATAAAATGATGAAGATTGAAAGAGTTGGTTCAATTTTAGAAAGTTTAGGAAGTAAAAAAAATAAAGGGATAAAGGTAGAATTTATTAATCCAAAAGAGGTTAAAATTGATATAAATATATTAGTTGAGTATGGAGTTAGAATTCCAGATGTTGCTTTTGAAATCCAAAAGGCAGTTAAAAATTCCGTTGAAGCTATGACAGGATTAAGAATTCAAGAAGTTAATGTTCATGTTCAAGGAATTAAGAAAAAAGAAGATGAAAATAATTAAAGTTTATTGAGGAAATGATTATGGGAAAAGTAGTAAAATTTATATTTAGGATTTTTTCACTAATAGTTTTGGCGTTAGTGATAATTAAATTAATGTTAATGTATAATGTGTTTTCTGGAGAAATAAAAAATGGAATAAATTATGTTATTGATTTTAAATTTGATAATGCATTATATAACAATATTTTAATTTCAGTACTTAGTTTTATAGGGCTATTGTCATTTGTTATTATTTTTTCAAAAGATAAAAAGGAAGTAGCTCAAGATGGAATATTACTTGAAAATAGTAATGGAAAATTATTAATTTCTAGAGAAACTTTACAAAATTTAGTTAAAGATTTAGCTAAAAATATACCTGGAACTGAAAATGCAGTTTCAAGCATAGTTATAGATAAAAACAATAAATTATTAGTTATAGTTGATATATCAATGAAAAAAGATGTTTCAATTAAAGATGTAACTAAATTATTGCAAGAGGATGTAAAGAAATTTATAAAAGCTACATCAGATTTAGAAGTTTCAGAAGTTAATGTTAATGTAGTTAATATTAGTAATTCAGTTATGAGTGATGAAGAAAAGAAAACTTTTGAGAATTTATTAAAAGATAAAAATGAAAGTATTATAAATGATGTAACTTTAGATACTTTAAATGAAAATGAAAGTGAAAACAAAAACGAAGCAGAAGAAACTGTGAAAAGTGAAAAATCAAATTTAGAAGATAAAAAATAATTTAAAAGGAGAATGTTATGAATATAGAAGATGTTTTAAAATTTATAATAAAAAATAAATATGCAATAGCATTAGGAGTAGTTGGAGTAGTTTTAATAAATACAGGATTATTTTATATAATATTTAAAGTATTATTTGTAGTAATGCTATTAATGCTTGGTGTATATGTAGATAAAAATGTGGATAAAATAAAAGAATTAATAAAAAAAGTAAGAAAAGAAAAATAAATATAGAAAGATGAAGAAAATGAAATATAGTAAGAGAAAGATAAGGGAAGAATTATTTAAAATATTATTCGGATTAGAGTTTGAAAATATAAATGTAAATGAAGATAATAAATTAGAAAATATAAATAAAGTTAATGATAGAGTTGATGTATATTTAGAAATAGAAGAAATAGAAGATGAGAATATTAAAAGTTATATAAAGGAATTCGTATTAGAATATATTAATAAATATAATCATGTTGAAAGTATAATTAAATCTAATATAAAGGAAACATGGGATATTAATAGATTATCTAGAATATCTAAAGCACTTATAAGATTAGCTATAATTGAAATAGAATCATTTGATTTACCATATAAAGTAGCAGTAAATGAAGCTTTAGAGTTATCTAAAATGTATCAAGAAGAAAAAGAAACAAAATTTATAAATGGATTATTAGCAAAATACATAAAAGAAAATGATATAGAAAAAATGCAAGAATCTAAAAAAGAAATAATAAATGAAACAAATTCAGAAGAATCAGAAGAAATAGAAGATTTAATGTAAAATTTAGTGTTTAGGAGTAAATATGATGAAAGCAATTTCTGTATCGGAAATAAATGAACAAATAAAAGAGATTATAGAAGGAGATCCACGCTTTGCTAGTGTTTTAATAGAAGGTGAGATTTCAAATTATAAATTAAACGGTGCATCAGGACATTTGTACTTTACTTTAAAAGATGATAAATCGGTTATAAAAGCTGTAATGTTTAGAGGATATGCTACAAAATTAAATTTTAATCCACGCGATGGTATGAAAGTACAAGTTTTAGCTAAGTTAACAGTGTATACTCCGGGAGGCTCTTATCAACTTCAAGCTCTTGCAATGAAACAAGCAGGATTGGGAGATCTTTATGAAAGAATGGAAGAGTTAAAAAGTAAATTAGCAAAAGAAGGGTTGTTTGATAGTGATAAAAAACAAAAGATACCTTTTATGCCAAAAACTATTGGAGTAATAACTTCTAAAACAGGAGCAGTTATACGAGATATAATAAATGTTTCTACAAGAAGAAATCCCAATGTAAATATTAAACTTTATCCGGTATCTGTTCAAGGAGATAAATCAGCAGAAGAGATAGCAGAAGCAGTAAAATATATGAATGAAAATCAAGTGGCAGATGTACTTATTGTTGGTCGTGGTGGTGGTTCTATTGAAGACTTATGGTCATTTAATGAAGAAATAGTAGTTAGAGCTATTGCAGAATCAAAAATACCAGTTATATCAGCAGTAGGTCATGAAACAGATTGGACATTAACAGATTATGTTTCTGACTTAAGAGCACCAACACCATCTGCAGCGGCAGAATTAGCTGTTAAAGATGTATCGGAATTAAAAGAAAAAATATTAGAATATAAAAAGTATTTAACAAATAAAATATTAGAAAAAGTAAAATATGCTAGAATTTCTTTAGAAAATGATAGGAGAAAATTAAAAGATCCTACACAAATAATTAATGAAGCAAGATTAAAAATAGATAAAAATATTGATATTTTATATAAAGAGATTGTAAATCATTTAAAAGTAAATAGAAGTTTAGTAGAAAAATTTAATATAAAGTTAAAAGCATATAATGTATTTAATACTTTAGATAGAGGATATGCATTAATTATAAAAGATGGAAAATATGTATCTGATGATTCCGAGATTAAAAAAGGTGATAAGATAGATATTAGATTTAAAAAAGAAATAAGAAAAGCAACAATAGATGAATAAAAAGAGGGAATAAAATGGAAAGAAATAAAAAGACAAAAAAAAGTATTAAAATAAATAAAAATTTTGTGAAAATAGCAGTAGTATTAATTATAGTAGGATTAATAGCTTTTGGAGTATTTAATTTATTAGCAAAGAAAAGATTTGTTAATGATAAGAATTTAAAACCAATAACAGAAGAACAAAAGAAAAAAACAGAAGAAAGAATTTCAAATTTAAAGAAATTAGAAGATGAATCAAGATTAATGATGAAAGAACATGAAAATAAAAAAATATATGAAGTTCCAGAACCAGGAAAATTAATAGAAAAAGAAAATCCTAATCCAAAATCAAAAGAAGAATTGAAAAAAGAATTAGAAGAAGAAAATAAAAGAAGTATAGAAAGATGGAACGAAGAAAAAGATAAAAATGTTAAAAAAGCAAAAGAGCTTTTAAAGAAAGAATTAAAAAGCGATAACTATAACTTAAATATAATGCAAGTTTTAAATGATAGCGAAGTTTTAATATCTGTAACAAATCCAAATACAACAGAAACATATGCTATATATAAAGTAGATATTAAAAGAGAATATGTTGATTTAGAAGGATAGTAATTAAGAAAATAAAATAAAGTAAAAGGAAAATATAATGGATAAACAATTAGAAGAATTAAGTTTTGAAGAATTAATTTTAATATTAGAAAAAAAGACAAAAGAAGTTGAAGAGGGAAAATTAGATTTAGATAATTCTGTGAAAGCATACGAAGAAGGAATGAAAATCGTAGAATTAGCAAATAAAAAATTAGATGAAGCAGAAAGAAAAATAGTTTGCTTAAATAAAAAAGAAGATGGAAGTGTAGTAGAAGAGGAAATAGAATAATGGAAACATTAGGCTTGATATTAAATAATAAAGCATTAGTTATACCAGCAATAGTTGTAGTATTAACACAAATATTAAAAGTTGTATCTAATTTAGTTAAAGAACAAAAAATTGATTTTTCAAAATTACTTACAGATGGAGGAATGCCAAGTTCACATTCTGCGACAGTATGTTCATTAGCTACAATAGTAGCATTAGAATCATCAGTTGCTTCTACACAGTTTGCGATTGCATTAATATTAGCAGTTATTGTAATGCATGATGCTTCTGGAGTTAGATATGAAGCTGGTAAACATGCAGAAATATTAAATCTAGTAATAGAAAAAGACGAAAATTTAAAAGAAAATTTAAATAAAAATAAAAAACTTACAGAATTATTAGGACATACAAAATTAGAAGTAATTGCAGGAGCGATTACAGGAATAATACTATCAGTAATTATATATATGCTGATGAGATAAACTAATACAGGAGAACAAATGAAAAATAAAATTAAAAATAGTATAAGTAATAAAAATAAATTAATTAAAGCAATAAGTGTATTTATGATTTTTGTATTAATGCTTTCAAATGCATTTGCACTTTCTGAAAATATAGTTAGAGAAGAACCGGTAGAAGCTGTTCCAATTATAAGATCAAAAGAGGATCAATCAGTTAAATATCAAATCACAGATAATGTGATTAATCCAGAAATAGAAAAAAAGAATAAAGAAAATGAAGAAAGATATGCAAGGGAAGAAGTAGCTAGAAAGTTTAAAGAACAACTAATTTTAATAATTGTGATAGCAGTATTAATTGGAGCTGTAATATATATAATAAAACCTATAGATAAGGAAAAGTTAGGAAATATAGCTTTAAAAATTACAAAGAAGAAAATTAATTTAAAATCATATAATAATAAAAAGAATTAAAAGAACGAAAATAAGTATAACTAATAAAAGAGAAAGAATAAAATGAGTGATATTATAAAAAAAGTAATAATAGAAAATTTAAATGAAAATGAGAAGGTAAGGATTGATAAATTCTTATCTTCTAATTTAAATTTATCAAGAAATTTAATTAAAGATTCTATAAAGAATTGTAATGTAAAAGTAAATGGAAAAAAAATAAATCCTTCATATGTATTAAAAAATGGAGATTTAGTTGATATAGAAATAATAGAAGAAAAAAAAGAAGAGATAACATTAGAAGATATAAATAATTTAAATAAGCAGATAGTGTATGAAGATGAAGAAATATTAGTAATAAATAAAAATAAAGGATTGATTGTTCAATCAAGTATAGGAAATGAAAAAACATTATCAGACATTTTATATGAAAAATATTTAAAAGAAGGAATAACTCTTCCAGGTGAAGATGGAAGAAGAGGAATTGTTCATAGATTAGATAAAGATACTTCTGGATTAATGGTTATAGCTAAAACAGAAAACGCATATATATTTTTAATTGAAGAATTTAAAGAAAGAAGAACAAAGAAAAAATATAAAACTATTGTTAAAGGAATAATAAAAGAAGATGAAAATGAAATAGATATGCCAATAGGTAGAGATGAAGTAAATAGACATAAAATGAAGGTAAGAAGAGATGGAAAAAATGCTAGAACCGTATTTAAAGTTATTGAAAGATTTGGAAATTATACATATCTAGATGTTAGAATTTATACTGGAAGAACTCATCAAATTAGAGTTCATTTAAGTAAGATTGGATATCCTATTTTAGGAGATGAGATATACTCAAAAGGAAAAAATAAGTTTGATATAAAAGGACAAGTTTTACAATCATATTTCTTAGAATTTATACATCCACAAACAAAAGAAAAAATGAGTTTTGAGATAGAAGAAAGTAACGAAATTAAAAAAATATTAAAAGAATTGAGAAAATAAGGAATAAATATGGAAAATAAAGAAACAATTAAAATACAAAAATTTATAGCTTCTACCGGATTATGTTCTAGAAGAAAAGCAGAAGATTTGATTCAAAAAGGGTATTTTACTGTAAATGGAGAAAAAGCTATCTTAGGTATGAGAGTTAGTGAATCAGATATAGTATGTTTTAAAGGCAAAAATATAAAAGAAGAAAAAAAAGAATATTATCTTTTAAATAAGCCACTTGGATATGTATGTTCATCTAAAGAACAATTTGATAGACCGATTGCTGTTGACATTATAAAAACTAAAGCAAGATTAGTAACAGCAGGAAGATTAGATATGTATACAACAGGAGCTATAATTGTAACAAATGATGGAGAAATTATAAATAAAATAACACATCCTAAAAATGAAATAGAAAAAGAATATTATGTTACAATTAAAGGAAAAATTAAGGATGAAGACTTACAAAAGTTAGAAAATGGTGTGTATATAGATACTGCTAAATATATAGATACAGATAGTGATAAAGAAAGTGTAAAAGAAAATAATAAGAAATATTTAACAAAAAAAGCTAAAGTTAAAATATTAGGATTTAATATAGAAAAAAATGAGCAAAGAATTTCTTTAATAATACACGAAGGAAAGAACAGACAAGTAAGAAAAATGTTTAAAGAATTAGGATATAGTGTATTAGCATTACATAGAAATAGATTTGGAAAATTTGATGTAAAAAACATGAAACCAGGTACTTACAGAGAATTATCAAAAAAAGAAGTAGAAATATTGGCCAAAATCAAATAAATATGTTATAATAAAAGTGTTATGTAAATCAGATTTTAAAATAGATTACAAACACTTTTTTGTATATATTATAAAATCATCATTATGTATTAATTATGAAGATGAATTAATCTTCTTAAGAAAGGAAGAATAAATATGTTTACTGATATTGAAAATAAAATTTCGCCATTTGCACATGTAAAAGGAGAAGTTAAACGGTTAGATGGATTTCAAGGAGAAGTTGCAATTTCACAAGTTCTAAATAAAATAGAACGAGGACATATGAATGAAATTATATATAAGGTTTTATCATATTTAGCTAAATATGAATTTTTAACATCAAGACAAATAAATCAATTATTAACATTAGATGGAATGGGATTAGATACATCTAAAAAATTAGTAAGAAAAATGGATCAAATATTAAGAGATAAACTTATAACTAGATACTGTTTTTCAAGATTTGAAGAAACAAGTTCATATAGAGTATATGCACTTGATAAAAATGGAAAATATTTGTTAGAAGCTAAAGGAATTTATACTGATTGGAAACCGGCAGATAATTTTAAATCACCAGAAGTTGTGAAAGGAAGATTAGCAATTAATCAATTTTTGATTGCAGTTGCAGAAAAAGTAGGATCATACGAATCAAGTGATGCAAAAAAAGAAATTATTTCTCCAAGAGTAAATACAAAACCAGAAACAGCAGGGATTATTTATTTAAGAAAGGAAAATAAGAAAGTACCGATTTTAACAGAAGCAGTAAGAAGAGGAGATAATTGGAAAAAACAATTTGTAAAATCTTTTAAAGTTTATAAAGATTTCTTTGAGGAATTTAAAAGAAACAACAATTATAATATAGAGCCACATTTTATATTGGTTTGCGAAGATTTTGAACATATGAAAGAAGTATATAATCAAATTATAGAAAATGATCTAGAATTTGATAAAAAGATATTTTTCACTTATGATTTATTACAAATTGAGAAAGATTTATCAAAATCATGGTTTGAATTTATTAAAACAGAGAAAGGAATTCAAGTTAAAACTATTGATATAAACTTATTAAAACCTATAGAATTACAACAAGTAATTGTCATGAATAAAGAAGATATTTTTTCAGATTCAGAAACATTAAAAGATGGATATATGAAAAGAATTTACTATAAAATCTTTGGTAATCCAAAATATAAAAGTGTTAGTTAAAGAACTTCCGAATGGAAGTTCTTTTTTATGTATTATTTTTATGTATTATTTAGTAAAAAAAGCTTAAAAAACTTGATTAATATAATGTATAATAAATTAAATAGTAATTAAGAAGATAAAATATCTTCATGAGAAAGAGAGGAAATAATGGTTAAAGATAGCGAAGTTAAAGCAGTTAAATCTCCATTTGCATATGTAGAAGGAGAAATAAAACAAGCAGATGGATTTGAAGGATATGTAAGTATTAATCAAATCATAAATAAAATTGATAGAGGACATATGAGTGAAATCACATATAAGGTTCTTTCATATTTAGCAGAATATGAATTTTTAACATCAAGACAAATAAATCAACTATTAACATTAGATGGAATGGGATTAGATACATCTAAAAAATTAGTAAGAAAAATGGATCAAATATTAAGAGACAAACTTATAACTAGATATTATTTTGCAACATTAGAAGAAACAAGTTCATATAGAGTATATGCACTTGATAAAAATGGAAAATATTTATTAGAAGCAAGAGAAGTTAATACAGATTGGAAACCAACTGATAATACAAAAACACCTGAAACGGTAAAAAGAAGATTAGCAGCAAATCAATTATTAATAGCAATAAAAGAGAAAGTTGTATCATTTGATAGCTTAGAAGCAAAAAAAGAAATAATATCACAAAAAGCGAAGAGAAAAATTAAATCTTCAGGAATTATTTATTTAGGAAAAGGAATGAAAAAAGTACCAATTTTAACAGAAGCAGTAAGAAGAGGAGAAAATTGGGAAAAACAATTTGTAGAAAGATTTAAAATATATAAAGATTTCTTTGAAGAATTTAAAACAACTAAGGATTTTGTTACAGAGCCATACTTAGTATTAGTTTGTGAAGATAAAAAACATATGGCTGAAGTATATAAACAAATAATAATGAATGAATTAGAATTTGATAAAAAAATATACTTTACATATGATTTATTACAATTAGAAAAAGACTTATCAAAATCATGGTTTGAATTTGTAAGAACAGAAGACCGGAATAAAATTACAAACATTAGATATAGAATTATTAAAATCAGAAGAAAAATAGAAAAAAATAGAATAAAAGTTAATTTTAAAAGGTTCTCAGTTCAGATCGAAGAGAACCTTTTAGTTTTGAAAAAGGCTAAAATTTGACATTTTATACATAAGTGATAAAATATAATAAGACTATATAGAGTTATTTTATGAAAAGGAGAGTGAATTCTATAGATAGGAAGGTGAAATACTATTCCAAAAAGGTCATTAAGTATATATATATAACTATAATACTTACATTTATTCTTTTAGTTTTAGGATATTTAAAGTTTAAACCGGTATTTACAGTTAAACTTAATGGCCAAGAAATAGGATTAGTAGATAATAATGTAAAAGTCTCTAGTGAGCTAGAACAGTATCTGAAGGAGCCAGTAGCCCCAGTTGCAGTAGCACATATAGAGCAAAAACCTGAGTTTGAATTAAAATTTGTTTCTAAAAATGTAGATACAAATGAAACTGAGGTTAAAGAAAAAATAGATGAAAAAATAGAAAAAACATATAGACTTTATGAAATAAAAGTTGGTGAAGATGTTGTAGGATCAGTAGAAAAAGAAGAAGATGCTAAAAAGATAGCAGACGAAATAAAAGCAGATAGAGGATACAATGAAATAACATATCACGAACAATTATCAAAAGAAAATACAATTAAATCATATGAAGAAGTAAAAAAACTTGCATATGATAATGTAGTATCTGTACAATCAGGAGAAAGAAAAGTTGCAGAAGCAAAAAGAGAAGCAGAAGAAAGGAGACTTAGAGAGGTTGCAATTGCTAGTGTTTCATCAAGAGGAGGTTCTGTAAGAACATCAGTATCAGCATCAGCTGCGCAAACACTTTCAGGAATGAGTTTTAGAACACCAATCGATTCTGCAAGATTTGGTGTAGGATTTTATGGGTATGCAGGTCATACAGGACAAGACATATTAAGTAATTCAAGTAATGTTAAGGCTTCAGCTTCAGGAATCGTAACAACAGTAAAAGATTTAGGAAATCATAGTTACGGAAGATATATAGTCATAGACCATGGAAATGGTATTTCAACATTGTATGGACATTGTAGTAGTCTATTAGTAAATATAGGTCAAAAAGTAGAAGCAGGACAAATTATAGGTATAAAGGGAAGTACAGGAAACAGTACTGGACCACACGTTCATTTCGAAATTAGAGTAAATGGAAGAGCTATAAATCCAAGACCATATATAAGTTAAACAGCTTAGGTATCCTAAGTTGTTTTTTTATTAAAAAATAAAGTAATTAATATTAATATGTAGAAAAATATGTAGAAAAAATATTTTGTATGAATTAATATATAATTATATAGATATGTATACAAAGGAGAAAAAATTGGAAAAAGTATTAAAATCACTAAAAACTTTATTTATTTGGATAGGAATATTTTTAATTGCATTAGTGCTATTAGGATATTTAGGAAAAATAAATGGAAAAGAAAAAACATATACAGAATTGATTTCTGGAATAAATAAAGAAGAAATAAAAAATGTAGAAATCTCATATGATAAAAAATTTGCATCATATAAAGAAGAAAATAATATTGTTAAAGTTAATTTACCAAGCTTAGATAATTTTATGAAAGATGTTTCTTCAAAAGTATCAGAAAATAAGTTGAATGTAAAACAATTACAAATACCAAGAGAAATTGAATTTGCAAATTCTGTACTACCATTATTACCATACGCTTTAATTACAATAGTATTAATTTTATGGTTAGCAATCACTTTAAAAAGAAATGGACAAGGTGGAATACAAGGTGGTTCAATAGGAAAAGAAATCACATTTGGAAAAAGTAAAGCAAGACTTATAGATAATGATGAAGAAAATGTGGTTAAATTTAAAGATGTAGCAGGAATAGAAGAAGAAAAAGAAGAATTAAAAGAAATAGTAGACTTTTTAAAGAATCCACAAAAATATATTGATATGGGTGCAAGAATACCAAAAGGAGTACTTCTTGTAGGAAGACCAGGAACAGGTAAAACATTACTTGCAAAAGCAGTAGCTGGAGAAGCAGGAGTGCCATTTTATATAATTTCTGGATCTGATTTTGTAGAAATGTATGTTGGAGTTGGAGCTAAGAGAGTAAGAGAAATGTTCCAAGAAGCAAAGAAAAATTCACCATGCATCATCTTTATTGACGAAATAGATGCAGTAGGAAGACAAAGAGGAGCTGGACTTGGTGGAGGTCATGATGAAAGAGAGCAAACATTAAATCAATTACTTGTAGAGATGGATGGATTTGGTAAAAATGAAGGAGTAATTGTTTTAGCAGCTACAAATAGACCAGATGTATTAGATTCAGCATTATTAAGACCAGGAAGATTTGATAGACAAATAGTTGTATCAATGCCAGATGCTAAAGCAAGAGAGCAAATATTAAAAGTACACGCTTCAAATAAGAAATTTGCAGAAGATGTAGATTTAAAAATAGTTGCTAAAAACACACCAGGATTTGTAGGAGCAGATTTAGAAAACTTATTAAATGAAGCAGCATTACTTGCAGCAAGAAAAAATAAAGAAAGAGTTACTACAAAAGATATAGAAGAAGCAATGATCAAAGTAAGTATGGGACCAGAAAAGAAAAGTAGAGTAATTAATGATAAAGAAAGAAAGTTAGTTTCATACCATGAAGCTGGACATGCTGTTGCATCAGCATACTTAACAACAGGGGAAAAAGTACATGAAATATCAATTGTTCCAAGAGGAATGGCAGGAGGATATACAATGTATAAATCTTCTGAAGATAAATCATACATTTCTAAAAAAGAAATGGAAGAAAAAATCATTTCATTATTAGGTGGAAGAATTGCAGAAGAAATAATTCTAGGAGATATTTCAACAGGAGCAAGTAATGATATTGATAGAGCAAGTCAAATAGCAAGAGATATGGTTACAAAATATGGTATGAGTGAAATAGTTGGAACAATAAGTTATACTCAAGGAAATGATCAAGTATTTTTAGGAAGAGATATTGCACAACATAAAGTGATGAGCGAATAAACAGCTTCTGTAATAGATGAAGAAGTTAAAAAAATAATTGATTCTGGATACAAGATATGTAAAGGAATATTAGAAACAAATATAGATAAATTACATGCAGTAGCTAAAGTGTTAATCGAAAAAGAAAAGATTACAGGAGAAGAATTTAGAATTATTATGGGAATAGAAGAAACAGAAGAAAACCATAATAACGAAAATTTAGAAAGCTATGATAACCAATAAAGAAAAGAAACTAGTTAATCTAGTTTCTTTTTGTTTTGTTTAAATTTAATTACATTTATTACAATAATATTATAAATACCGTCTAAATACTGAAAAACTAGGGGGGGGCGATATAGTGAAGTTAATAATATATATAATACAAAGAAAGGAAAATAAAAAATGAAAGGAAACAAAAACAAAACTAGTAATAAATATATAAAAATAATGTTATTAACTTTATTAGTTATAGCTAGCATATTGAGTGTCTATTTAGTAACTAAGACAAACAACAAAGTATTTAATGCTAAGATTATTAATCAAAAAGCAGATACTAGAGAAGTAGTTAATATTCCAGACCAAGATTTAAAGAACTTTTTATTAACATATTTAAAAAAGCCAGATGATGAAAGAGGATATAGTTATTATGCTTATTTAAAACTATCTAATACTAGTTATATAAAGCCAGCTAATGAAACAGAGATTTACAAAGATGAGATGGAAAAAATAACTGAAATCAGAGCAAGAAATATTAATACTAAAGAAACTGCTATGGATTTAACAGGAATAGAAAAAGCAATTAATTTAACTAGCTTAGATTTATATAGTAATAAAATAGAGAATATAGAGCCATTGAAAGGATTAACAAATTTAACAGACTTAGTTTTATCATATAACAAAATAGAAGATGTAGAACCATTAAGAGGATTAACAAATTTAACAGACTTAGTTTTATCATATAACAAAATAGAAGATGTAGAACCATTAAGAGGATTAACAAACTTAACAAGTTTATCTTTATATAATAATAAAATAGAGAATATAGAGCCGTTAAAGGGATTAACAAATTTAACAAGTTTACCTTTATCATGGAATAAAATAGAAAATGTAGAACCGCTAAAGGGATTAACAAATTTAACAAGTTTACCTTTATCATGGAATAAAATAGAAAATGTAGAGCCGTTAAAAGGATTAACAAGCTTAAAAAATTTAAACTTATTAGAAAACAAAATAGAGAATGTAGAACCGCTAAAGGGATTAACAAGTTTAACATATTTAATGTTAGATTATAATAAAATAGAAAACGTAGAGCCATTAAAGGGATTAACAAATTTAACAAATTTATCTTTATCTAGTAATAAAATAGAAAACGTAGAGCCATTAAAGGG
>JABCPO020000010.1 GCA_013333105.2 Clostridiales bacterium
ATTTTTACTGATATTTCATTGGTGTTAGTTGCATATATTGATGCAGCAATCAAGTTTGTATTTGGAGTATATTTACTATTTTTTTCAAAACCATCAAAACATAGATAACTCTCAGTTTGTCTAGATACTACTTTTTAACGATAACCTTATGCTATCGTTAAAAAGTATGTGGATATATTCCGGTATACGAAAGTAACTACCTGATATACTTAGTGTTCGCTCATTTAATGTGTAGTGTGTGGTATTGATGTCAAAAGTTGCACCAACTAAGTAGATAAAGTTAGAAAACAAAGGTTTATACTGAAGTGAACCCCAAAAGTCAAAAAGTTAGATAAAAAAGTTTAACAGGAGGATTAATTTTTAATTTAAAAATATTCAAAAAATTTAAATACCTTAGAAAGAAAAAATAAATTATTATACTCCATATATGAAAGTATTAAAAGAATATGATAGTATAATAGAGATAGAATTATTATTTAACTTGCAAAATGTAGTAAATAGATAAAAATATAAATATTTTATTATGAAAAAATGTTGCGTTTTAAATGCAAATTGACCCATATGGATGATGTTTGACAATCCTCCGTTTTTTATTGTATAATAACTAATAGGCAAGTTAATTGCTCCTTGCTTATGTTAAATGTCATAAGCTATAAACCATAAGGAGGTAAATATGAGAAAATATGAAAGCATGATTCTAATTAATCCGACATTAGAACCTGAAAAAGCTACAGAAGTTTCAAATAAGTTTGTAAACTTAATAAACGCAAATGGTGGAAAAGCAGAAGCTAAATTAGCTATCGAAAAAACAGAAAAAACACCATTCGAAGTTAAAAAACACAATTCAGCTTACAAACAAGTTATATCATTTGAAGCTATGCCTGAATTTATCTTAGAGTTCGAAAGAAACTTAAAGATTGATGAAAATGTAATAAGATACTTTACATTAAAATTAGATGAAAAAAAAGCAGTTAAAGCAGAAAAAAAAGCTGCAAAAAAAACATCTAAAAAGGCAACAAAAAAAGAAGTAGCAGTAGAAGAAACCTCAAATGAAGAAAAATAATAAATGAGTAAAGTGAGGAAAAAATATGAATAAAGCTATTTTAATGGGAAGACTAGTAAAAGACCCAGAAGTAAGATACACAACAAATAATGTAGTGTATACAACATTTACTTTAGCTGTAAATAGAAGATTTGCAGGTAATAATGAACAAACTGCAGATTTTATAAATATAATAACATGGAATAAAACAGCAGAATTTTGTAGTATGTACTTTAAAAAAGGACAACAAGTAGGTGTTATTGGAAGAATCCAAACAAGAAATTATGAAGATAAAAACGGAAATAGAGTTTATGTAACAGAAGTAGTTGGAGAAGAGGCATATTTTGCTGAAGGAAAACAAGGAACTTCAAATACATCAAATTCAAAACCTGATTCATTTGGAATGCCATCATATGATGAACCAGATCAAACAGTTGATTTTAGTTCTTTTAGTGATGATGAATTTAAAATTGAAACAGAAGACGATATAAACTTCTAATTAGCTTTATTTAAGAAAGGGGAAAATAATGTCAGAAAACAGAAAAAGAAACTTTGAAGATAACAAAAACTTTAAAGGAAGAAAAATGAGAAAAAAAGTATGTCCTTTCGTAAAAAATGGTAACTTTGAATTAGATTACAAAGATGCAGAAGCAATTAAAAGATTCATAAGTGAAAAAGGTAAGATTTTACCAAGAAGAGTAACAGGAATCTGTGCAAAACATCAAAGAGAATTAACAAGAGTTATTAAAAGAGCAAGACATGCAGGTGTAATAGCTTACACAATTGACTAATTAAATATAAATAAGTTAGATAATATTAAATTTATGAATTTAATATTATCTTTTTTTATTTAAGAAATGTTTCAAAATTGCATCATATTTAAAGAAAATCGTGAATTTTTATACTATAAATGATAGTATTATATAGAAATTATGCTAAGGGGTTAAATATGATAAATAGAACATTAGGAACTATAAAGAATGAAATAAGAAATAATTTATCAAAAATAATAGTTGTATTATTAATGACATTAATAGCAATGACTTTGTCAGCAGTAGTTGGATTAACAAATGCTTCACCAGAAGCAACGCTTACTGCAACTAATTTCCAAGGAGGTGAAGAATCTTCAGGATTTTTTGAGACAGATGCAAATAGAGCAACATTTAAAAATCAATATGATAAAAATTCATACTATGCATATAAAACACATAATATAATGCCTAGAAAGATAACAGATGTAAATGCTAGATATCAAAATTCACTATTTTGTTTAGATAACACATTAGAATTTCCACAAGGAAATGGAGTAGTTTATCAAAATATAGGTGAATTAAGAACTGTTAATACAATAAATACAAGAAATGGAGAAAAAGCATTAACACAAGAGCAAAAAAATAAGTTATATTGGCTTTTTAATCAAATGTATTTAAGAGAAGAAACAAAAGAAGTTAAAAATGCGTATAAAACAGAGTTATTTAAAAATGCATTTGCACATTCAAACGGAGATGCAAATGATGCAGAAAAATTAGAACTTGCATTAAGAAAATATAATGTGGAAGTAACAGAAGATGATTTAGCAGTAATAGAACAATGGGCTATATGGTATATAATAAATGGTGATGATACATTTAGATTAGAAGGTGCAAAAATGTTATCAGATGCTTCAAATGAAATAACAGCAACACCAGATAAAAAGATACATAGACAAAGAGTATATGAGTACTTAAAAGCAGGTATAGATGCAAATGGATCAGCAACTTTTAAAGAAAATGTACCAGAAAATTATTCAATACTTGATAATACTAATTTAACATATACAAAATTAGAAGATGGTAAACCAGAGTTTAAATATATTAAGTTAAATGTTCCTACAAACTATAATATGGAGCTTAAAGATTTTAAGGTTCATTATATGGATAAAGCTGGACAAGTTAATAGAGAAATACCACGTTCAATGTTATCTATATATATGAAATCAGATGAATCTAGAGAAGTTAGATATTCATTAAAAGAAGCTGCTTTAAAGGGTGAATTTAAACTTAAGATTAATGAAAGTATGCCAGAAAATGCAGGTGGTATTGTATTAGTACCTAAGGTTGTTCAAAAGAGTTTAACAGCAAATGTATTTATTCCAAAAGATGCAGAAGCTAAAAAAGTTAACCAACCTGTTGTAAATATAGAGAGAAATGTTAAAGAAGTAGAATATCCATATGGAATAAGAATTGTAACTAGACAAAATGATTTAGCATTAAGAAAATTTATAACTGCAGTTAATGGAGTAGCTCCAACAGTTTCTAGAAGACCGGTATTAGATGCATCAACAGATAGAAATGGATTGTTACAAAATGGAACAGGAACAACAATAACATATAAGCATCCAAAAAATCCTTTACAAGTACAAGTTGGAGATACTGTAAAATATGAGATAAGGGTATATAATGAAGAAACAACAGATGGAGTTGTAACTGAAATACATGATAAGTTACCAAGTCATTTAAAATTAAAAGAAAATAGTGATATTAATAGAACTTATGGATGGAGACAATTAGAAAATAATGTTATTTCATCAAATTACCTAAATGGAAAAGTTATTCCAGGAATGAAAGTTAAAGAAGGAAATTCATTATCAATATCTCAAGGATATGTAGAAGTTGAATTAGTAGTTACATCTGAAGCAACAGATAAGGAAATACTTACAAATATAGCTTCAATTGCAGGACAAAATCCAAGTAATGATAGAGATTCTGCACCAGGAAATGTAAGATATCCAAATAATTTAAATACATATAAAGGGAATGACCAAAATAAAAATGAATTAGGAGATAAAGATTATTTCTATAAAGGGCAAGAAGATGATGATGATTTTGAAAAAGTTATTGTAAATAAACCTTTACCAAAGAACTTTGATTTAGCATTAAGAAAATTTATAACATCAATAAATGGAAAAGCACCAGAAGTTTCAAGAGAACCTGTTGTAGATGTAACTCCTTTAAAAAACAAAACAAGACAAACAGCAACATATACACATCCAAAAAATCCATTAGATGTAGATAAAGGAAATGTGGTTATATACAAACTTAGAGTATATAATGAAGCAGAATTGCCAGGTAAAGCAACAGAGATAGCTGATTACATACCAAGTGGATTAAAGTTCTTACCAGAACATCAAATAAATAAAAAATATGGATGGAGAGTTCAAGATAATAAAGTTATAACAAATTATTTACAAAATGAAGAAATAAGACCATTTACTAATGAAAGCACAACTTTAGATTATAAAGATGTAGAAATAGCATTAGAAGTAGTTGATGGTAGTGATTTGAAAAATATAGCTGAAATTAACAGAGATCAAAATACAGAAAATAGAAGAGATAGAGACTCTGTGCCAGGAAATGTTAAAACAAGAGAATATGGAAATAAAAATCAAGAAGATGATGATGATTTTGAACCTTTAAAATTAAGAAATAGAGAATTTGATTTAGCATTAAGAAAATTTATAATATCAATAAATGGAAAAGCACCAGAAGTTTCAAGAGAGCCAGTTGTAGATACAACTCAGCTTAAATCTAAGGCATCAACAACAGCAACATATACACATCCAAAAAATCCATTAAAGGTAAAAACAGGAGATACTGTTATTTATAAATTAAGAGTATATAATGAAGCAGAAATACCAGGAGCTATTGAAAAAATATCAGATTATATACCGGCAGGATTAGAATTTTTACCAGAACATTCAGTAAATAAAAAATATGGATGGAAAGTAGAAGGAAATAAACTAGTAACAGAATATTACAAAACAAATATGACAAAAGAAGAAAAAGATAGTATTTTATCTTCTAGACAAATACCAGCAAAATATGCAGATAAAATGATAAGACCATTTGATGGTAAATCAGATAGATTAGACTATAAAGAAGTTGAAGTAGCATTAAAAGTAATTGCTAAAAGACAAGAAGGTGATAACCTAAAGAATATTGCTGAAATAGAAGAAGACTATTCAAAGATTGAAAATAAGAAAGTTATATCAGATAGAGATTCTGTGCCAGGAAATGTAAGAACAAAAGAATATGGAACAAAGAGTCAAGAAGATGATGACGATTTTGAGCCTTTAAAATTAGAAGAATTAGAGTTTGATTTAGCATTAAGAAAATTTATAACAGCTATAGAACCTAAAGACTATAAAGAAAATACAAATAAACCGGAAAATGAAAATCATGGAACTGATGATTTATTTGGAGTTCCATCAAGAGAAAATATAAATAATACTAATACTGTTAATAGAAATTCAGATAATGCTAATAGTAGTAATACTATAAATAGTAATAGAAATAATACTAGAAATACTTTTAATTCAAATGATAGAAGAGAAAATTCTAATAGTAATTCTAATAAAATAGAAAAGAGAAAAAGAGAAGAATACAAAGATAGAGAACCAAAGGTAGATGTATCAAAACTTAAAAATAAAACAGAAAAAAGTGCAACATATACACATCCTAAGAATCCGTTATTAGTTGTACCAGAAGATAGAGTTGAATATACAATTAGAGTATATAATGAAGGTGATATAGATGGATATGCAGAAAAAATATCAGATAATATACCAAAAGGATTAGAATTCTTACCAGATGATGAAATAAATAAAAAGTACGGATGGGTAAAAGAAGGAGAAACAGTAGTAACTAAATATCTATCAAGAGAAGAATCAAATAAAAGAAATGAAAATACAATATTAAAAGCATATAATGGAGGAGATACTCTAAACTATAAAGATGTTAAAATTACATTCAGAGTATCAAAAGATTATAAAGCATCAAACGGAGCTATAAAGAATATTGCAGAAATAACAGAAGATTGGAATGAGTATGGATTCCCAGATAGAGATTCTGTACCAGGAAATAAAAAGCCAAATGAAGATGATGAAGACTATGATCAAATAATCCCAACAGAATTTGACTTAGCACTTAGAAAAATAGTATCTAAGATAATAATAACTGAAAATGGAAAAGAAAGAACAATTAATACAAATCATAAATATGAAGATGATCCAGAATCAGTAGCTAAAGCAGATCTAAAAGCTAAAATGTTAGATAAAACAGAAGTGAAATGGGAATATAAGATAAGAGTAACAAATCAAGGAACTCTAGAAGGATATGCAAAAGAAGTTACAGATTATATACCAGAAGGAACATATTTTGACGCAAAAGATAATCCACAATGGTTTAAAAAAGACGAAAATACAGTTGCAACAAAAGCACTTGCAGATAAACTTTTAAAACCAGGAGAAAGTCAAGAATTAACTATATACTTAAGATGGAAAAAAGATCCTAAGAATCTAGGAGTTAAAACAAACTGGGCTGAAATATCAGAAGATGAAAATAAATATGGAATACCAGATAAAGATTCTGTGCCAGGAAATAAGAAACCAAAAGAAGACGATATTGATGATGCACCAGTTGCACTTGCAATTGTAACAGGTAGAGCATTAATGAATGTAGTATATTTCTTACTTGTAGGAACAACGGTAACAGTTTCATTACTTGTATATAATAAAAACAAAAAATAATAATTAAGAAAAATTAATAGAAGATAACATTTTAACATAGCTTAAATGTTATCTTTTTGTTTGTATTTGAAATAATGATATCTAAATAGTAAAATATAGAGGAAATAAATTTAAATGGAAAAAATAAAATAAATAATATAGATAGGAAAATAAAATAAAATGAATAAAAATAAGCAAGGAATAATAGTAGTAGCAATACTTACTTTAATTTTATTATCATCAATTATAATGATAGTGAGATTTGAGGCTAAAATACAAAAAGATAATGAAAAAAATAGACCAGAACATAAAATAGAAGAAAACTTGGATAATAAAAAATAATGGATGGTGATTATGAAAATTAATATAGGAATTATAGGGGCAGGTAGTTTTTCAATAGCTATTGCAAAACATTTAAGTGAAAAAAATTTTAATATAAAGATGTGGGGATATCGGAAAAGAAGAAGTAGAATATTTAAAAAATAATAGATGTAGTAAACTATTACCCAATGTAAAACTAAAAGAAGAAATTTTAATAACTAATGATATAAAAGAAGTAGTATTAGATGCAGATGTAGTTTTCCATGTAACACCATCTAAAAATGCAGTAGATACATTAAAAATGTATAATGAATATTTAAAAGAAACAGCATATATAGTTATATGTTCAAAAGGGATAAGTGAAAACGGAAAGATGCTATCAGAGGAATTTGAAAAATATATATCAAAAGAAAAAATAGCAGTACTTACAGGACCTACACATGCAGAAGAAATAGCTGAAAAGAAATTATCAGCAATGGTTATAGCATCTATAAATGAAGAAGTAAAGAATAAGGTTATTGAAATTTTTGCATCTAGCTATATAAGATTATATAAGAGTAATGATATTATAGGTGTTCAAATAGGAGGAGCTTTAAAAAATATTATTGCTTTTTGCTCAGGTATAATTATAGGAATGGGTGAAGGAGATAATACTTTAGCAGCTATATGTACAAGAGGATTATCTGAAATAAGCAGATTCTCTGAAAAATATGGATCAAATTCAAAAACTATATATGGCTTATCAGGTTTAGGGGATTTACTAGTAACATGTTTAAGTGAACATAGTAGAAATAGAAAAGCAGGAATTCTTCTTTCACAAGGTAAGACTTTAGAAGAAGTTAGAAAAGAAGTTGGAATGGTTATAGAAGGACTTGAAAATTTAAAAACAGTTAAAGAAATGGCAGATTCATTAAATGCAGAAATGCCAATTATAAATGCACTATATAATGTTGTATATAAAAATAAAGAAATAAAAGAAGAAATAAATAATTTAATGTCTAGAGATATGAAGGAAGAATATTAAAAGCTTTACATATTTAGGAAAAAATTGTATAATAATTATGTAGATAAGTATTGAAATTCACTTAAATTTAGGTGCGATTAAGGAAATAATAGATTAAAGGGGTGAGAAAGATCATTTAATAAGTTAGAAAATAAATTTGTTTTATGTATAATTATTAGACGACATATTGTGATACCGGAAAATCACAATTTCAGCTTAAAAAAAATAAAAAAGAAAGCGAAATATACTTCTTTCTAGTTAACTTTGTTCCAATTTGTAACATTTACATAATCTTTAATCATTATTTTAATATTATTTACAAGAAGGGAGGTATTACCTCTCTTTTTTCGTGCATAAAAGTCAAAAGAAATACTCAAATAATACTTATAAATGTTGATTTTAAAAGAACATTAATATAATATTAAATTAATAAAAGTGAGGATAAAGTTAAGTGAAAGAAAAGTCAAAGAAAAAGAAAAATAAAAAAACATCAAAAAAAGATAAAATATTATTAATAATTCCTGCATATAATGAAGAAGAAAATATATTAAAAGTATGCAAAGAATTAGATAAGTATAAAAGATATGATTATGTAGTTATTAATGATGGATCAAAAGATAACACATTAAAAATATTAAAAGAAAATAATATTAATCATATAGATTTAGTATTTAATTTAGGAATAGGTGGAGCTATGCAAACTGGATATAAGTATGCATATCAAAACGATTATGATGTTGCAGTTCAATTAGATGGAGATGGTCAACATGATCCTGAATACATTAAGAAAATAACAGATGTTGTAATAAACGAAAACATAGATATCTGTATTGGTACAAGATATTTAGATAAATCAGAAAGTGAATTTCAATCTACATTTATGAGAAGGTTTGGAAAAGAAATTATATCTGTAATTATGGAAATGTTATATGGAGTAAAAATAACAGACCCAACTTCAGGGTTTAGAGCAGTAAATAAAAAGATTATAGCAAAATTTGCACATAAATACCCTATTGAATATCCAGAACCTGAATCAACATCAGAAATGGTAAGACAGGGATTTAAAGTAAAAGAAGTTGCTGTAAGTATGAATGAAAGACAAGGTGGAGTAACATCAATAAACTTTATAAAAAGTATTGATTATATGATAAAAGTACCACTAGCCATAATTTTAGGAAGATTGAAAGGAAGAGGATAATATGATTTCATTAAATTTACAAGTGTTTTTAGCAATTGGAATAATAATCTATATATTCTTAATGATAAAACAACTATTAAAAAACAATTTACAATCATCATTTCTTACATTCTATTTTGTAAGTACCCTTATATTAATTGGAGCAATATTAATGCCTAAATTTGTTGACAAATTCTCAAAAATATTAGGATTTGAAACAACATCAAATATGATATTTTTAATAACTATATTCATTTTATTCTATATAGTATTTAACTTAACATTAAAATTATCAAAAGAACAAGAAAGAATTGTAAATTTAACACAAGAAATGTCTATTTTAAAATCTAAAGTAGAAAAATTAAATAAAAAAGAAGAAAAATAAAGGAATAAAAATGGATAAAATATTTTTAATAAATATAATAATAAAATTATTTAGAAAAAATAAATATACTAATCTATTAGTAGAATTATATTATAAATATAAAGAAATATTTGATTACTTATTCTTTGGTGGATTAGTTACAATAGTAAACTTTATTTCATACTATATACCAGCAAATATAATTGGAGTAGATAAAATAGTAAGTAATTTAATAGCATTTATAATATCAGTTATTTTTGCCTATGTTGTAAATAAAGAATATGTATTTGAAACTAAATGGGAAGGAATCCAAAATATATTTAAGGAATTTTCATCATTTGTTATTTCAAGAATAGGAACAGGATTACTTTGTGATATTTTAATATTTGCATTTATGATTAATATATTAAATATTAATGATGTTATTTCAAAAATATTCACACAAATATTAGTGGTAATATTAAATTATATAATTGGGAAATGGTTTGTGTTTAAACAAAATAAAAATTAGGAAAAGTAATGATAATATAAGAAAGTAAATCGTTAAAATGATTAAAAGTCAGTGATATAAAAAATATCTCTGACTTTTTTTATGCAACAAATTATATGTGAAGAGAAAGTGGATAAAAAACAATAAAATTTAATATAAAAATTAAAAAAATCATTATAAATTTAGTATATTTCTTGTATATAACAATAATATTACAAAAACCAATAATCGTTGATAAATAAGGGGTAGAGCGATAGAATTTAATTAAAGATCTAAGTGTTTAGGAGGAAAAATGTTATACGAAAAAATAAAAGAAAATAAAGACAAAATATTAAGTTTTGCTACATTATTTTTGATAGTGCTAGCGGCATTTTATTTTGTAAATAATAACAGTAGTGAAAAGGTATTTAATACTAAGACTATTAATCAAAAAAGTAGTTATTATGGAAGTGGTAGTGAAATAGTAAATATACCGGATCAAAATTTAAAGAATTTCTTACTAGAAAATTTAAAGAAAAAAACAATTGAAAGAAGAGGAGTTCTGAAAACATACGATGATTATGTTAAACCTAAAAATGAAAATGATATATATATTAGAGATATGGATCGAATTAGAGAAATTGAGTTATATTCTAATTTGGGTATTTCTGATTTGACCGGATTACAAACAGCAAGTAGTATGATGATATTAACTATTAGAAATAATAATATATCTAATATTAATGCATTGAGTAGTTTAAATAATTTAATAGGAATAGATTTAGGTAATAATAATATAACAGATATATCAGCATTATCAGGATTAACAAGACTCTCAATGATTAATTTAGCTTATAATAATATATCATATATTGAACCATTAAGAAATTTAAATGATCTATCTGATTTGAGTTTATATAATAATAATATAGAAGATATATCTGCTTTAAGAAATTTAACAAATATGAGAACTTTAATTTTATCATATAATAAGATTAATAATATAGAACCATTATCTGATATGAGAGAACTTATTAATTTATATATTCATTCTAATGAGATACCCGATTTTAGTTATTTAGGAAATTTATTTAAATTAAAAGTATTGTATGCACATAGCCAAAGAATAAAAGCAAGATTAAATTCATATAATCAATTTAAAAAAATATATACTATACAAATTTTAAAAGGTTATAAAGCAACTATTAATATAGATTTAAGTAGAGAAACAAATGGACAATTAAAAGAATTTGGATCAGGATATTATAGTAAATCTTATACATTAGAAAGAGGAAGTTTTCCATTAAATGTATTAAGTGGAATTGACGGGAAAGATCCTAATAATATTGAAAATTGGAATAGTACACTTCCGTTATTTAAAATATATTCAACACCATATGACGGACACTCTGATATCTTTAAAACTAGTATACCGATTGGAAAACCAAATCAAAATGATAATGTAAATAGACCAGAGTCTATAATAGCAACTTTAAAAAATGATAAAGGATTGCCAGAAAGAGAAATAACAGCTGTGTTAAATTTAGATAAAACAGCCTACGAAGTTATTGAGAATGTGGAAAAATTTAAAAATGGTGATATTGTAAAATATAGTGTAGTTCCAAATACACCTATCCAAGGATATAAAATAATAGCAGGAAGATATTTTTATGTAGGAAATAAATATAATATTACTATAGAGAAAAAATGGGTGAACCGGAGATGCATTAAGACCAGATAATGTACGAATAAGACTTAAATTTGGAACAAATCCATCAAGTACATATCATGCTGATAAAGAATTAATAACACTCAAAGCATCAGAAGGATGGAGAAAAGTAGTAGAAGTAGAAAGACAGGATTCTAATGGAAGAGAATTACATTATTCAGTGGAAGAAGTACAGGTTAATAATTTTACTCCAAGTTATTCAGAATCAACTAAAAACTATGTAGTAACAAATACTTTTAATCCTACAAAAGCTACTATAGGTGTATCTATGGGAGTTGAAGGTGGAAATAAAGATCTATTACCAAGAGAAATTGAAGTTAAAGTAAAAGATGCATGGTCAACAGAGTATAATAGTATTCAAAAAATACAATTAAATGCAGAAAAAACTGAATATTCAGGAAGAGTAAGTGGATATAATGTTAGAAAAGATGGTTCAACTGGGGTAATTGATACAAGAATAGATTATGAAATACCAGGATATAGAAAAGTTCAAGGTAAATATCAATATATTGTAAATAATATACAAAAAACAGTTAGAGTAGAAAAAGAAAATGGAAAAGACAATATACCATTTAAGATATACTTAAAGCAAAATGGAGTTAAATTAGAAAATACAGTAAGAACTGTAAAAGCAGGAAGTACTGAAACATTTAGTGTACCAGAAACAAAGTTTGCAGATGGAAGTAGATATACATATACTTTAGAACATGAAGAAACTCCAACTTTACCAGAAGGATATAGTGTTGTAAAAGTATCTGATGAATTGATTAAAATCAAATATACATCACCAAATATAACTGTAAATAAAGAGTTTACTGTAACAAATGGAGATAAAACAAACTTACCACAAACAGTATCAGTAACAATAAATAATAATAAAGG
>JABCPO020000011.1 GCA_013333105.2 Clostridiales bacterium
CTGTATATGCCAAATCATAAATCCATCTATTTCCAATAGGTATTTCAGGTTCTTCTGAATTTACAAATTTGAAATAAGAATTTTTGTATATCTCTTCATATGTTTTTGCATCTAAAAAATTATTAGAATTTTCATACATTTTAATAATATTTTCTTGAAAATCAAATTGAGAAATAAATCCAGTTAAAGAGAAAAATATTTCTGAAATAACTTGTTTTTTTACATAGTTATAAAAGTTTTTCTCTCCCATTATAGCTGCATTTTTAAGTGCTTGGAAATATAATAACACTTGATTTACAACTGCAATTGTTTCATTTACAAAAACATTATCATTATTAATAGCAATATACCATTCTTCTGGTTTTAACCCCATAAAATCCATAGCATGCCCTAGTTCATGAGCCAATGTTGATAATGAATCTAAATCATTATTATACTCAATATGAATATATGGTAAATCATGTTTTGTGGCTCTGCAGTAATTTCCCCATTCTTTGAAATTTTCAGAAGACTTATTAATATATCCATCTTTTTCTAAATACATTTTCAAAATATTCTGATAATTAGCTCCTAGAACTTCTACTGAGTTTAGAATTAATTTTTTACCCATTTTAAAGTTATATACTTTTTTACTTGGAATAAACTTTTTATTATTTTCCCATTCGATATTTTCTATAAAATCAGTAATCTCTTTATGCACTTTTGGAAAAGAAGAATAAGCCGATTTCATTACTTCTAAAATTTCTTTTTTAAAATTTCTACTTTCAAAATATTCTGTTTGAATATCAGGAATTTTTTCTGGATTATATATTTCTTTAACCTTATTGTATTCATTTTCTATATACATTGTATAAATGTGTGCCAATGTTTCTTTCTGTTTGTATACATTGTTTTTAGGCTCACAATTTTCGATAACTTTTAGAAAAAGTTCTTTAAGATTATCAGAAATAATATTACTATTAAAGAATAATAATTTTGCAGTTTCGTTTTGAACAATATAGTTTTCTTCCCATTTTACATTTTCTATTAAATTAGTAAACTTTGGTAAGAATTCCTTTATATTATCTTGATCACATTTATCACATTCTTTAAGAAGAACCTGTAATACCTGAATGTCAAATAAATTTTCTTCTTGAATATCAATATATTCTGAAATATCCTCAATATATTCTTTTAATTCATTAAACCATTTAGAAGTTTCTTCATTTTTAGTTTCACAAATAACTTCTTCAACTTCTATATAATTGAAAATTCTATCATTAATATTGTCAATTTCTTTAAATATTTTTAGATGTTCTATATAGTCTACCCGTGCTTTTTTGTCATGTATTTGCATTTTTAAGTTAGAATTATCTTTTAGATAATCCTCTAATTTTTTAATTAAAGTATCTAGTCTTTTCCGATCTTTTGATACTTCTTTTTTATTTAAATAAACTGTGTTATTCCAAATTACTGTAGTTTTAACGCTGCCTTTTTTCTTTGAACTTTTACTCATTATAATGTCCTCCAAATTGTCTTTATTAAGCCAATTTTTTAAATTTGCTCATAATTATTATATCATAGATTATGTTGATTTAAAAGTAAAAAGGATTTAAGTTGCTCCTTAAATCCTTTTTCATATTTATTAATTTATATTTTTTTATCTTTTTGGTTTTGCATTTGCGTTTGTTGCATTTGCAGCATTCATAACTACAACTTTTAATGTGAATTTAGCTTCTTTTCCTTTACTGTTTTTTACAGTATAGTTAACTTCATATTTGTTTCCAGCTTTCCAATCTTTTGGTTCCACATTATATGTAACTTCTGTTTTTTCTGTTAAATCTCTATCATCTCTATCTAAAGCCATAACTATTGGATCAGATCCATTTATATAGAATGGGTCAAACTTTACTTTTCCTTCTGAATCTAAGTGTACAATAAAGTTTCCATCTTTATCTTCTAATCCTAAGTTAGTTCTTATAATTGCTGGCTCATCACCTGCTAAAGCATTTCTTTCTGTTGTTACTTTAACTACTTTTCCATTTTCTTCTTTATAATCGTTTATATCTATTGTATGAGGTCCGTTAATTCTAATTCTTCCCCCTAAATATTCATCGTGATCTGCATAGTTAATTAATCCTTTTTTCTCTAAATAACTAACAAATTTTCTTGCATCTAACATATCATAGTCTGATGCTTTTTTTGTTCCTTTTTCTATTTCTTTTACTATTTTTTCTCTAGCTTCTACTTCTTTTTTTACTCCGTCAAATCTGTTTTTTTGTTCTTGTGTCATTTCTCCAGATTTATTTTTACCTATTTTTAATTCTTTAAGTTTTCCAATACCAAAGAATGCTCCCCATATTAATAGGGAAATTCCAACTAGTATTGCTATTAGTTGGAATACACCTATTTTAAGAGTTTTCTTTTTTCTTGGAATCCTTCCTATTCTTCCTTCGCTCATTATCCCCTCTTAATTTGAATTTTATTTATTAGTAATTTTCTTTTAATTCTCTTTTTACATTAAAAGCATTCCATCCAGCATATACTGCTTTAAATCCTAATATTTCTTCTATTTCAATTAATCTATTGTATTTTGCAACTCTATCTGTTCTTGCTGGTGCTCCTGATTTAATTTGTCCTGTATTTAATGCAACTGCTAAATCTGCGATTGTTGTATCATCTGTTTCACCTGATCTGTGTGATGCTATTGCTGTAAATCCAGCTTTTTTAGCCATATTTATTGCATTTATTGTTTCTGTTACTGTTCCAATTTGGTTTAATTTAATTAATATAGAATTTGCTGATTTTTCTGCTATTGCTTTTTCTAACTTTTCTACATTTGTAACTAGTAAATCATCTCCTACTATTTGGATCTTATTTCCTAATCTTTCATTCATTTTCTTCCATCCGTCCCAGTCATTTTCGTCTAATCCGTCTTCAATTGACATGATTGGATATTTTTCTACTAATTTTTCCCAGAAATCAATTAATTCATCTGTTGTTAAATCTTTTCCTGATTTTGGCATGTGATATTTGTGATCACCTTTCCATTCACTTGCTGCTGCATCTACTGCAAATACAAAGTCTTTTCCAGGTACATATCCTGCTTTTTTAATAGCTTCTAATAATAAGTCGAATGCTTCTTCGTCACTTTCTAAGTTTGGTGCGAATCCTCCTTCGTCTCCTACTGCTGTTGTTAATCCTTTTTCTTTTAATACTTTAGCTAAGTTGTGGTAAACTTCTGCTGACATTCTTACAGCTTCTCTAAAGTTTGGTGCTCCTACTGGCATGATCATAAATTCTTGAATGTCTATATTGTTTGATGCGTGTGCTCCTCCATTTAAAACATTCATCA
This sequence comes from Clostridiales bacterium, assembly GCA_013333105.2. Classification (GTDB taxonomy): domain Bacteria; phylum Bacillota; class Clostridia; order TANB77; family CAG-508; genus JABCPO02. The sequence continues at coordinate 3,335 of JABCPO020000011.1, forward strand.
TAGGTACTGGTAAAGTATTTGCTACTTCTCCTCCTAAGAATTGATATAATTCTTGTTCGTTGTCATTTGCCATAGCATTTGCACATGCGATTGATGTTCCTAAAATAGCATTTGCTCCAAAGTTTCCTTTATTCTTTGTTCCATCTTCATCAATCATGTCATAATCTATCTCTGCTAATGAATTATATAATATTGTCACATCATCTTCTGCATCTGACATTAATAGGTCATTTATATCTGTATTTACATGTTCTACTGCTTTTAATACACCTTTTCCTAAATATCTGTCTTTATCTCCATCTCTTAATTCTACAGCTTCATACATTCCTGTTGATGCTCCTGAAGGAACTTTTGCTACTCCTTTTGTCCCATTAACATATGCTTCAACCATAACTGTTGGGTTTCCTCTTGAATCAAGAATTTCTCTTGCATGAATTTTATTTATATAGTAATCTTTCATATAATTCTCCTTCTCTAATATATTGAAATGTTTATAGATAATTATTTGTTAAATTTAATTAATTTAATAAAATTTTAAATTACCTTAAAACTACATTTCAAGTATATACCCTTAATATTTAAATATCAACATATATTACTAGATTATTGTATTATTTAAAAAATTTTCTCTTTTCAGATTTATCTACTTACATTTATCTATTTTTTTATTTTCTACATATAAATACATACATATAAAAAGAAAGCTTACGCTTTCTTTTCTTTTGTTATATATCCTAATGAAAGTACAAATAAAATTATTACTGTTGTAAATAATGGTAGTGAGTATCTTATTGCACCTCCTACTGGCGAAAGAAGTGCTGTTATATATATTCCTACTATTGGCATAAATGTTAATATATATTCAACTCTTCTTTTATATATAGAATACATTAAAGAAGTAAGAATAAAGAAAAATACCATTCCAATATTAACAAAGATTGAAAGACCAGCTACCTTCCCTTCATATATTTTATTTGTAAAATTTGATAATTTTCTTTCTTTATCTATAATATGGTCTGGGTGAACTTGTATCAAACCATTTCTTAAAGTATTTGGATACTCAAATGTTACAGGTGTTGGTAGATAAATACTAGGTGCTAAACTATAGTATCTATGAGTATGATCTAACACTGCTTGAATACTTTCTGCTGGGTGTTTTTTTACAAGTTTTGATATATATTCCATAAACTCTTTTTCATTTTTAGAAATAACAGCTTCATCTAACCTATTTTTTGTGGGATCTCCAAACCAAGAAATATATTTTTCTGAAATTTCTTTTACGTTAGTATCGTCTAATAAATATTTTTCCATTTCATCAACTTCTTCTTTAGACATTCTATCTGGATAATACATTCTTGCAACTCTACCCATTATCTGTGCTGGAAGTGTATATTTTTCTATTTTTGCTCCTGTTGGTATTTTAAATACATTTAATATAGCTGTAATCATACATATATATATAATTATTGATAATAATAATGCACCTGATACTGCTGCTATTTTCTTGTAACTCCATTCCAATTTTTTCTTGAATACTAACATAAGTATTATCATAATAGGAAATGCTAAAACATAAGCATACATAGCATTATGTCTATAAAACATTGATAATATTAATAATATTGGAAGAATTATGATATTTCTTTTTTTAGCAAAATATTCTGTTTTTCTTGATACCATATCAGCTAAATTCATTATTATAAGCATTACTATTATAGAAAATGTAACATCTTTATCTGCAATCATAACATGATGAGCTATAGGTTGATAAAATAGCATAAATCCAAATATTATAATTCTAATTATATATGGTGTATTTCGCTTTGCTAAATAATATAGTAAATATGAACAAGCAAATGCCCCTAGAATCATTTTTATTACAGTAGCTAATGCTATTCCACTATTAAAATTACCCCATATTTTTTCTCCCAAGCAAACTATAGATCCAAAAATCCATGTATGAAGTAATGGATGATCATTTCTATAATTACCTGTATATACTTGATATATTTGATATGTATTATCATAATTTGCAGGTCCGGGATATCTAGCTAAAAATGTTGGAATCCATACAATAAATAATATTATTGCAACTAATAATAATGATTTTTTGTTTGAAGTTAAAAATTTATGTTTTAACTCTTTTTCACTATTAGTCTTTTTCTTTTCCATCTTTTCAAAAATGCTAAATAAAACAACTAAAACATTTTTAGCATATATTGTATACGCTAATACATTTCCTATTAAATATATAATAAGTTTTTTAGTTATAACTATTGGTTCATATTCTGAAGTCCCAAGCATATATTTACCGATAGTAATACATATACCTATTATAAATCCTGTAATATAAGTTATTAAAATTAATCTTTTTAGTTTCTTACTCTCACCCATATTATAAAGAGTAATAATATGTTTATATGAAAAATATAAAACCATAATAATAAGTGGTAATACATACATACTTCTTTCTAAATTAATCATAACATTTTCTTTTATCATAAATTTTGTATCAATTATATATGTCATAATTAAAGATAGCATTAAAATAAATACTCCTATTATATTTCTTTTATTTTCACTATCTTGTTTCATAAAATTATCAATAACATCTTTGATTCTTTTTCTTTTTACTTCTAAATCCATTTTTTCTTTTCCCTTATTATATTTTCCCTATTTAGAAACATTGATATTTCTTTAAAAGTATATACTTTTAAGTTTTAAACATCAATATTTAAATTATATAATTTAATCAAAATAATATTGTATCTCTCCTTCTTTATCGGTTCTTCTAATTTTAACATCATTATTTTCATATTCATATATTCTTTTTAACACTAAACTACTTGGATGCCCAAATTTATTTAATTTACCACACGAAATAATGTATTCGTTTGCAGATATTTTATTTAATAAATATTTTGTTGTAGAAGTATTTGATCCGTGATGCGGGACTTTTAATATATCAATTTTTTGTTTTGCTATATCTTTAAAAATCTTTTCTTCAGCTTTTCCCTCTATATCTCCTGTATATAATATTTTTTTATTACTTTTTTTAAATATAAGCATATTTACAACTGAATTATTATTTAATGGATTATCTGATATATATGGCAATATTGGAGCTAATATCTGAATATCTAATTCTTTAGAAACATTAATTTTATCCCCTTGTTTTACTTCCATAATATTAACATTCTTATTTTTAGCTTCTTTTATTATATTTAAATAATTTTTATTTATTTTTAATTGTTTTGATATAACTAAATTTTTTACATTTAAATTTTTAATTATTTTTAAAGATCCTCCTGCATGATCACTATCAAAATGCGAAATAATTAAATAATCTATATTAAATACTCCTCTTTTTAATAGATATGGGAAGAACACTTTTTCTCCAGCTGGATATCTTGGAGATAATCCTTCTCCTGTATCAATAACAATATTTTTATAGTCTTTTGTCATAATAAGGCTCGCATCTCCTTGCCCAATATCAACAAATGAAACCATATTTTTCCTTCTAATATTTGAATAGTCTAATATTGTAAAACTTAAAATTAAAGCGATAGAAATGTATATAATTATATTTTTTAATAACTTATATATATTTTCTCCATAAAACATTTTTATTGCATCTATTAACTTATTTTCTTTATTATTTTTATTTTCTCCTTTACCTTCTCCTCTTTTCTTTTTTCTTTCCTTTTTATTTTCTATATATTTTATATACTCTTTTCTTTTATTTATATCAAAAAATACATGATTTTCATTATATTTATTTATTAAGTAATCTAGTATATTACCTTTTCTTTTAACATAATCTAACAAAATATATGTGTATTCTGAAAAACTTGAAACAGAAAAAGAATGAATGTGTTTAAATAACATATATATTATATAAATTAAACTATAATACAATATTAAGAAAATAATGTTTGGCTCTTTTATATAAAAGTTTAGAAATTTAAATTCTGATAAAAACTTAGCAATATTCATTGCAAATAAAATAATGATAGAAGAAGTATTATTTAATATGTTTATAACTAAATCAAAGCCGTTATTTATAATACTAAAATATGATATCACCCCTATATTTGAAATAATTAGTATAATTAAATTAATCATACCAAATAATATAGAAATTCCAAATATTGGTACTAACAATATGTTTGATAATATATAATTTAAATTTAGTATATTAAAAAATTTAACAATTAGAGGCCACATAATTAATAATATTAGAGTAGTTGTAAGAATTGTATCTAATATATAATTTAATATATTTTTCCCTATCTTTTTCACTTTTAAAAATTTTAATATATCTTTTATCTTGTTTTTTCTATTTATTTTATATCTATTTAATTTATTTTTAATTATTCTTTCAGATATATTTTGAATCATTTCATTTTTATACATATATTTATTTAATAATATAATACTAAATGTTGCTAAATATGAAAGATATAATCCAACATCTGATAGTTTGTATATGTTTATAAATAATATTAAAAATATGGAACATATTAATAACTTTTCTGTCTTAATTGGTACATTTAAAATATCCAATATAGATTTTAAAAACACAATTATAGCAACTCTTGATATAGAAGAACTACTTTCTGCTATAAGCATAAATATTGGCATTAATAAAATTAATATAATATTTTTAGTTATTTTTGAATTTTTAAATTCTTTATTTAAATAATTTATAATTGATAATAAATATATGGAGTGTAGTCCTGAAACTGCCAGTATATGATATATATTTGTATTTTTAAAAATTTCTTTATCCTCATCACTTATTTCCTTTGTATCTCCAATAGTTATTCCTACTATTATTTCACCATAATTAATATTTTTTAATTTTTCTTTAAAACTACTTCTTATTGAATAGATGTATTTCATAATTTTTAATCCAACCATATTATTAAAAGAAAGATTTTTATTAATTTTTAATATTTCGTCATCACTTAAAATTTTAATATTTTCATTATGGCTTACAATATTAAAATATGTTTCTCTAGAATAATTATATAACTTTAAATTTAGCCCTTTATAATTTCTTTCTTCTTCAAACTTTTCTAATCTCCCTTTTATATTATACATTTTAAAAGGAGTATATTCTTTTTTAGAATTAAAACTAATCTTAAAATTACCAAAAAAAGATATTTCTTTTTCATTTGAATATAAGAGAATTCCCGTATATGAGTATGTATATTTATTTTTTCTTTTTTCTAAAATATATACTATATATTTCCCATCTCCTGTTCTTTCTTTTTCCACTGCTACATATTGTGATTTCCATCCTTTTTCTGATAGTTTTCTTTCTTTAAACTCATCTTTATCAAAAGTGGTAAACTCATCATTATTTTCTTTATATTCAGTTTTATCTTCTTTGTTATCATTTTCCACTTCTAATAAATCTTTTTCTTTTTTTACAAATTTATATTCCTTTTTTCTTTCCTTTATTTTTTGGATATTATAATCATTTATATAAACATTTTCTATATACCCACTTTTATATTGAAACATTAAAAAACCTATTAAAAATCCTAAAATAAATAAAAAAATCATTTTATTTGTTATTGTTATTTTATTTAATATACTGTAAAATATTACTTTTTCTTTAAAAAATAATATTTTCTTTCCCTCTTTCCCGTTTTTGTTCGTATGTAATTTGTTTTTTATTTTACCTATTTTATCTCCATCTCCATCTCCTCTTATTATATAGGTAATCGCTTTATTTTTAATTATTTTAAATATTATATATATTAATAACACTGAAATTATACAAATAAAAAATAATGGGGTTATTTTAAATATCCCCATTATTCCTATTATATATCCTAACATAATATTAATTATCATCACTATTTACTACTGATTTTAACTTATCTTACTTTATACTATTAATTATTTTTATTCAACATCTGTTTTTGATATCCATCCTACATTTTTATCTGATACTACCTTTATCCAATTTCCTTTTTCATTTTCTTTTGTAACTTTTGTTCCTTTTTCTAAAGTTTTAATATCATTTGAATAATATATTGGAAATGTTTTTAATGTACTATCATTCTTTAATGTATATTCCGATTTTTCTGCTAGCTTAGTTTTTGTTTCTTCTTTTGGTTTAACTTCTTCTTTTTCTATTTTTGTTTCTTGCTTTACTTCTGTTTTTTCTTTATCAGATTTAGGTTCTTTTATCTCTTCTTTTTTTTCGTTTTCACTAAGTTCTTTAACTTCACCTGATGTATCAACAAATTCGGTTTTAATATATCCTATTTTACCTTCTTCTGTCTTTATCTTATACCATTCTCCTGTCTTTCCTAGTATTTCAACAGAATCCGTTTTATATAAATTAGTAATTATATCTGATGTTGTATTTGTTTCTTTTCTTACCCTTATATTTGATGTATTTAATTTTCCTTCTAGAGCTAATACTGAATACATTTGTAAAAATAATATATTAAAAATAATTGATATTATTACACTAAATGTTATTAACCCTTTTTTATTTTTATACATATTTTTCCCCTTAATCTTCTATAACTTTTATACTTAATTCTTTTAATTGTTCATTAGGTATAAATGATGGTGCTCCAACCATTAAGTCTCTTGCTTTCTTGTTTTTTGGAAATGCTATTACTTCTCTAATGTTTGTTGTTTTTGCAAGTAACATTACTATTCTGTCTAATCCTAAAGCTGCTCCTGAATGTGGTGGTACTCCATATTGAAATGCAGTATATAATGCTTTAAACTTATCTTCTACTTCTTTTTCTGTATATCCTACTTTTTCAAATACTGCTTTCATCATATTAATTTCATAATTTCTTGCTGCTCCTGAAGCAATTTCATATCCATTACATACTAAATCATATTGATTTGCAACTATTGAATATGGATCTACCGTATGTAATTCTTCTAGAGTACATTTAGGTTTAGAAAATGGATTATGACTAAAATCTATATTTCCTTCTTTATCCATTTCATAGAATGGAAAATCTACTATAAAACAGAATTTAAATACATCTTTTTCTATTAATTCAAAATCTTCTCCTAATTTAATTCTTAAACTTCCTGCTATATCTTGAGCTTTCTTTATATTTTCATCTGCAACTAAGAACATTGAATAATTATCAAAATCAATATTTTCTATTGTTCTTTCTTGTTCTTTCTTAATTAAGTTTTTATACATATCATCTGAAATTAATTTTGTAACTCCACCTGATCTTTCTCCATTTTCTATCTTCATCCATGCAAGTCCTGAAGCATCTTTTTCTGTTTTCAAGTAATCTGTTAACCCGTCATAATACTTTCTTCCTTTAACTCCAGGAGCCACACACATATATACTTTTTTATTTTCAAATATCTTTATATCTGTATTTTCAAATAAATCTGTTACATTTTTTAATGTTAATGGATTTCTTAAATCTGGTTTATCACTTCCGTATGTATCCATAGCTACACTATATTTAATTTTTTCAAATGGTTTTTCTGATATAGTATAATCTGTATTTTTTGTAAATACATCTCTTGCTATTCCTTCTAACACTTCATGAACATCATTTTCTTCTGCAAAACTCATTTCAAAATCTATTTGATAGAATTCACAAGGAGATCTATCTGCTCTTGGATCTTCATCTCTAAAACATGGTGCAATTTGATAGTATTTATCAAATCCAGATACCATTAATAATTGTTTGAATTGTTGTGGTGCTTGAGGTAATGCATAAAATTCGCCTTTATGTAGTCTACTTGGGATTAAATAATCTCTTGCACCTTCTGGAGATGAATTTGCAAATATAGGTGTTTGAACTTCTATAAATTTATTTTTATCCATGTAAGTTCTTACATCTTTCATAATTTTTGATCTAAGAACTATATTATTATGTATTTCTTCATTTCTTAAATCTAAATATCTATATTGTAGTCTTAAATCTTCTTTATTATTTTTATAATCTTCATTTATTTCAAATGGTAAATTACTTTTAGCCACACTAAATATAGTTATTTCTTCAGCTAAAACTTCAATATCTCCTGTTTCAAGTTTTGGATTTTTATCTTTTCTTTCAAGCACGGTACCAGTAACTGATATTGTACTCTCTGTATATATATTATTTATTTTTTCCTTTAAATCATTTTTATCTACAACTATTTGTGTTATACCATAATGATCTCTTAAATCAACAAAAATTATCTCTCCAAAATTTCTTATTCTTTTTACAAATCCTGAAACTGTAACTTTTTCTCCTACATTTTCTATTCTTAATTCACCTAATGTATGTGTTCTAAAACTCATTTAATATTTTTCCTTCTTTCATTTACATTATTCTTAATTCTTAGTTATTAATTTTTAAATAACACTAATCTAAATCCATATGTAATATCCGGATTTGTTCCCTCTGGATATACAGTAATATTATTTGGTGTACCTAATGCTCCTGCACTTCCACCTCTTAATATATTATTAACTATTTGTGTTATTTTTTCTACTTCTTCTTCTCTTCCTGTATCTTTATTTTTTTCTTTAACTTTATTTTTTATTTCTTGAATATATTTTTCTGTTGTCCATTCTTTCATATTACCTGCTAAATCAGCAACATTATATAATATATCTTTTTTATTTTGTCCTGTTTTTAGTATTTCTCCACTATGATTTCCATTTTCTGTAGAATTTCTATAATCTTTATTGTACTTAGTGTCTATAAAGTTTAATACTGCATTCCATCCATAGCTAGAAATAAGACCTGTTTTTACTCCCTTATATGCAAGTGATGTTGATGCTTCTTGTGCTTTATTAAATGCATCTTGATAAGATATTTGTGTCCAAGGAATCATATCTTTTCTTGAAAGTGCAACAGTATTTCCATCTTTTAATGTTCCTCTTCCAGCTTCATATCTTGCAATATAAAATCCCTTATATAATCCAACACTATTCACAAATTCTGTTGTTATACTATCATCATCTTTAAATCTATTATCATTTGCTCTTTCTCTTTGAATAAATCCAACTTCTACAGGTATCCAAACATATTGATTGTTAAATTTATCTTCTATTACAAATCCTTTATCTAAATCGCTTTCTACCTCTTTAAATCCTTCTGGAATATATGGCTTTTCAGCATTTTTCTTACTGATATTTTCTATTTTTACTACTTCTTCTTTAGATTTACCATTATTTGCATTTACAATAACCTTATATTCTCCATTTGCTTTAATTTCAAAAGTAGCTATATCACTTTCTACCTTCTTTCCATCAGGTAACACAATATTTTTTATTCCTTTTGTATCGGGTGTTATAGCTTTTATATCTAATTTAACCATCTCTTGATTAGGCTCTTTTGAACTTACTTTAATTTCAATTCCTGGATCTTTACTTTCTTCAGAAACTAAAGCACTATGTTTATCTGAATTTAATCCTTTTAAAATAATTAAAGCTCCAAATACAAATATTGAAATTAAAACTATACTTATTATTGATATTATTATAATTTTTTTTCTTAATTTATTATTATTCATATTATTTCCTTGTCCTTTTTCTTTAGTTATAACTTAATTGCTGATTCTAATGCTAATTTTATCATTGTTTCTAAATCTTTTTCTCTTTGTTCTGAAGTTAATCTTTCATCTGAATAGTTAACATCAACAACTGTTAAAAGACAAGCTGCTTTTCTATTTAAGAATTTAGCTGTTTCAAACAATGCAAAACTTTCCATTTCACATCCAAGAACTTTTATATCTTCTGGTATTCTTTCAAAATATAACTTTGGATTTTTTGTATATATGTCAAAACACTCTGTTGTAGCTATTTCAGACTCTTTAACATTTATCTCTATATCTTTTGCAGTTTCTAAAATAATATCATTTATATTTTTATCTGGATAACTCAAATTATTTTTTTCACCAGTTAAATTCAATGAGAAATTGCTTTCACTATATGATGAAGAAACTAAAACAATATCTCTAATCTTAAGTTCTTTTTCAGTAGCTCCCATTGAACCAATTCTAATAATATTTTCAACTCCATAAAAATTATATAATTCGTATGAATATATTCCCATACTTGGTATTCCCATACCTGAAGCCATTATAGTTATATCTTTTCCTTTATATTTTCCTGTATATCCTAATATTCCTCTTACATTTGTAACTTCTTTATATTCACTTAAAAAAGTTTCTGCAGCTAATTTCGCTCTTAATGGATCTCCTGGCATTAATACTGTTTTTGCAATTTCACCTTGTCTTGCATTAATATGTATACTCATAATTTAACCTTTCTTATTTTCTTTTGTAATTATTTACTATATTTGCATAATCTATTTCTGTTAATTTTTCTGGTCGAACTCTTTCATCAATTTCTAATTCTTCTAAAATATCCTTTATTTTTACCATATCAAAAAGTCCTGAAAGTTTTACAGAATTTAAAAATGTTTTTCTTCTATGCATAAACCCTGCTTTAATTATTTTAAAATACATATCTTCATCTACTACTTCTGGATATGGAACTTTTCTTAATCTAAGACCAATAACTTCAGAATCTACTTTTGGTTCTGGCATAAAATTCCCTTTTGGAACATCAATATAACCAATACAATTTGAGTAATAATTAGTCATATATGTAATACTTGACCCCCCTCTTGTTCCTAAAGTTGCTCTTAATCTTTCTGATACTTCCTTTTGAACCATTATATATATTTCTGATATATATTCTCTTTTGGATATAAGTTCTAATAATATAGGAGTTGTAATATAGTACGGTATATTAGCAACAACTTTTATCTTTTTATCACCTTTTAAAAACATTTCTAAATCATAATATTTAGAAATAATTTTTTCTAATTCTTCTTTTAAATTAATTTTTAAAATATCATCATGAATTAAGGTAAAATTTTTATACATAAAAAATCTATCTGTTAAAGGTTTTACTAATTCATCATCTATTTCTACAGATATAACATGTTTTGCTTTAGATAATAATTTAGATGTTAGAGTTCCTATTCCAGGGCCTATTTCTAAAACTATATCTTCATTTGTTATATCTGAAAACATTATTATTTCTTCTAAAATTTCTTCTGATACTAAAAAATTTTGACCAAATTTCTTTTTAAAATCTAATCCATATTTTTTCATTATCATTTTTGTTTCGTTATATATTTCCATACATTTAGTATATACAAAACACTGTTTTTTTTCAATTAAAATCATAAAATAACCTAATATTTTATATGGTTATATAATATTCACTTAAATACTTAATAAAAAAAGTTTATCACTTCAACTTTTAAAAGTCTTTTTGATAAACTTATTTTATTTTTTATCTTTTTTAGTTATTAAATGTATATTTATCTATATAATCTATTAACCACTTTATATTTCCTATTTGCTTTTCTATTTCTAAATGGTATAATATAAAATATAAATAGAAGATAATCGCCGACCCCAAAAAAGGTTAATCCTTAATAAATTATTTTATAATTTAGGTTGGTGTGTTATCTTCTATTTTTTTATTTATTAATGTTGTAAAAATAAATTTATTAGAATTATATTTTTAACCTATTTTCTATTTTGATTATATTTTATTTGTTGCACCTCATTGTTAATAAATTTTGCATTAAGTTAGCTACTTTTCAATCTACCTCCTAGTGAAGAAATTAGAAAATTAATCAGAATTTGCAATCTTATCTGCATTCTTTTTTAAATAAACAAAGTCTAATTGTCTCGCTGCTTCAATATATTCGCTTAATTTGTCTGATTTTACTTTATACAGAACACTGAGTGCCATTATTTTTTGATACTCTTCAGCATAGGTATCACCCTTATACTTGTCTCTTTCCCAAAATTCAATCGCATACTGTTCTGCTTTTTTATAATCTATCTCACTTAAAGCACTTAAAGACATCCTCTGTGTATATTCATCGTCTACATTTATATACTTGAATACCCAATCAGTAACTGAACTATCATCTTTATAAACTGGCAATCTTTTTACTAGCTGCCACTTCGCAGTTGTATAAATTGAATCTATACATCTTTCAATCAAATATTTAAACCATTCTTTATCTGACGAAATAAAGTCAGCCAAATATTCGCATTCCTTGTCCCTGGCTACACAATAAAGTATAGATTCTAAATCAGTTTCGGTAACATCTTTTACTTCTACATTCTTTACAAATGAGATTGCAGATTCTATCATTCTATAAAAAGAAGGACCTAGAAATTCTCCATTATCAGTATCTTCAGTCATCTTAGAATAATGCTTATAAACCCATTCTTTGTATATTCTCACTTCTTTATTTAGTATTCGGCTGTATTTATTCAAACGCCCCCCTCCTTTTTTCAACTCATTTTATATAATTTCATATGATGAGCAAACTTTCTACTTGATATATGTACAATAATACTATAATACTATCAAAATTTGGTATCTCAAAAACGAACGTGTATAAATTCAATTTTTTGTATACTCAACCCTAAATCAATATTTACTTTCAAATCTCCGGAAAGCCCTTATTTCAAGGTATTTTCACTCTATCAATTATGTACTTTAGTCAACAGAACAACACATTCAACATGCATAGTATTTGGAAACATATCAACCAATTTAATATCTGATACCATATAACCTAATTCTGTAAATAACTTTAGATCACGAGCTAAAGTCCCCGGATCACAAGATACATATATTACATCATTCACTTTATTTTTCGAAATACTTGTAATTACATTTTTTTCTAATCCTTTTCTTGGTGGATCTACAATAACAACATCTATATTTTTTAAGTTTTCATCTATTTTACTATCTGCAGATGAACTTATATAGTTAAATCTTTTTAAATCAAGATTATTTAACTCTACATTTTTATTAGCATTTTCTATTGCAGATTTTACAATTTCAACTCCTCTTATATTATCTACTTCATTATTTACATATATTGATATTGTACCGACTCCACAATATAAATCTAGAAGTTTAATATTTTTCTTTTCTAAATTTTTTTCTGTTATTTTTCTATAATTCTCTACTTTTTTTAAATATGTCTTTACTACATCATATAATTTTTCTGTCATATATTTATTTACTTGAAAAAAAGAAAATGGACTTATATTAAATTTATATTCCCCTATATTATTTACTATATCTTCTACTCCGTAAATACATTTTGAAATAGTTTTTCCTTTTTTATCTATATAATTAACTATCCCACTTATTATTTGCAATTTATTTTTTTGACTTAATTCTAATATTAATCTAATAATATCATCTTCTATTAAATTCATATTTTCATTAATATTAGTTACTTTTTTATTGTTTTTTTCTTTTATTTTTTCATAATTAATATTAAATATTATTTGAATATTTTCTTTTAAATCTTCTCTTAGCACCACTTCAAACACTTCTTTTTTATGTAAACCGTTTTCTTTTTTTACATTTATAATCTTATTTAAAGTTTTATACACTTCGTTTATATTTTTACTTGATAGTATACATTCTTCTATTTTTATAAATTTATTACTATCTACTTCAAAATATCCTAATTCATCATTGGAATTAACTTTAAATCTTGATTTATTTCTATAATTATTTCTATTTTCTTTATCAAAAATTATATCTCTTTCACTTAAATTTATATCCAGTTTTCCAATCCTTTTTAACTTATTTTGGACATTTTTTACTTTTAAATAAATTTCACAGTCATAATCTAAATCTTGAATAGGTGCCGCTGGGTTATACTTATTATTTTCTTTTACATATTCACTTTCTTTTATAATTTTATCAACTTCTGCTAAATATATTTTGCCTTTCTTTTTTCTCTCTTTTAATGTAACTGTTTGCCCATAAAGTGCTTTTTTTACAAAAAATATATCTCCGTTTTTTGATTTACATACACCGATATCCATTATCTATCATATCTTCTACATAATATTCTTCTTTTTCATATTCCTCTTTATTTTTTATATTCATATATTAATTCCTTATTTTCTTGAAGTTTTATTTATATAGTTATTATATACTATTTTTTATCTATAAAAAAGAATAACTAATACTCAATTAGCTATTCTCATATTTATTTTAAATTAATCTTTTATTTAACATTTATCTATTTCTAATTTCAAAATCATAATTTATTTTAGTTATATAAAAATCATTAGCATTATTTGATACATTTATATTATTAAATTAATTTTCTTAAATGCTCCCCTGTATTCTACAACTAAACTATATTTTCCTGAGAATCCAGTAATATTTCTATCGAAGTAGTACTTATTATTTCCTTCATATGAATGATATGTGTCTATTTTATTATTATCTCCATCTTCTAAATATAGTTTTAATTCATTTTGATTTATATTTCTATCGTTATTAATATTATTTAAAATTTCTATATTTATATTTCCTATTAAATATCTTGTATTTGGATTTGTATTTATAGTTTTTAAATTTAATAATCCTTCAGTTATATTATATTCATCATTACTATTTATAATGCTTAATTTGTTTTCATCTCTCTTTTCTATTTTAAAATTATTTGAATTGTTTTTAATATATAAATTGTTAAATGAAATTTCTTTTTCTATATTTAAATATTTTACAATTAATTTATATTTTAAACTTGTATCCATTCCTGAAATATTTTTGTCAAAATAATACTTATTATTTCCTTCATATGAATGATATGTATCATATCTATTTCCTTCTTCATCTTTTAAATATATTTCTACTTTAGTATTATCTGGCTTTCCTAATAAAGTTAATATATCTACATTTATATTTCCAAGTATGTATTTTCTATCGCCAGAAAAAGTTTCTGTTTTAAATTCAATTATATTTGCATTTATACCAATTTTATTTTCTCTTTCTTTTATTTCAAACTTTGAATTATTTGTATTCGATAACATTTTCACTTCATATTCTAATGAATTATTCTTTACTTCATAATTATTTAACTCTACTTCTTTATTTCTATATTTTACATATATTCCATATTTCTTGTTTTTGTCTATTCCTGAAATATTTCTGTCAAAGTAGTATCTATTGTTTACTTCATATGAATGATATGTATCATATCTATTTTCTTCTTCATCCTTTAAATATATTTCTAACTCTCTATTTTCTACATTTCCTAATGTACTTGTTATATTTGCATATATATTTCCTATTAAGTATCTTCTATTTTCACTTAATAATTCTGACTTTAATTCAATCATATTTGCATTTATATCAATTTTATTTTCTCTTTCTTTTATTTCAAACTTTGATCTATTTGTATTTGGTAACATTTTCACTTCATATTCTAATGAATTGTTCTTTATTTCATAATTATTTAACTCTACTTCTTTATTTCTATATTTTACATATATTCCATATTTCTTATTTTTGTCTATTCCTGAAATATTTATATCAAAATAGTATCTATTATTTCCTTCATATGAATGATATGTATCATATCTATTTTCTTCTTCATCTTTTAAATATACTTCTAATTCTCTGTTTTCTACATTCCCAAATGTACTTGTTATATTTGCATATATATTTCCTATTAAGTATCTTCTGTTTCCACTTAATAATTCTGATTTTACATTTATTATATTAGAATTAATATTAATAACTTCACCTTTATTTTTAATATTAATCTCGTCTTTTCTTATTTTTTCTATTTCAAATCTATTTGATTCATTTTGAATATTATTAAATTCTGAATTTTCTACTTCATTTCCGTTATATTTAACACTAATCTTGTATTTCTTTTCAAAATCTAATCCATCTACATTTATATCAAAATAGTATTTATTACCATTTTCATAAGAATTGTATGTTGAATATTCTTTACCATTTTCATCTACAAGTTTTATATTAACCTTTTTATGATCTATTTCTTCATTATTATTATTTAAATCATACACATCAATATTACCTGCAATATATTTAATTATATTACCTTCTCTTAAAACATTAAAACCTTTTAATAATGTAATATTGTTTCTAAGATTTAAATTAATACGTTTTTCTCCTTCATAATATACTAAAAATGTTTTTGATCCGTTATTTTTTTCTTCTGTTAATACTATATTAGAATCCATACCAAACTTTTCAAATGAATAATTTTTAGCTAATTTATCTGATATAACTTCATGTTCTTTAACTATATTATTGTTATTTTTTATATCTTTAACAACTATTCTATACTTTCTTTCTCTTTTTAATCCTAATAAATTTAAATCAAAATAGATGCTCCCATCATTATCTTTATTAGAATACATATTAGTTTCATTATTTAAATCATCTAATAATACAACTTTAAATCTATTAATATTTTCTTGTTGATTACTATTTAATTTAACTTCTCTATCATTAATAATTTGATATATATAGATATTTCCTCTAATATATTTACTATTATTTGCTAAAAATTGTTCAAATCTAATTAACTTTGTTTTTAGATTTTCTCTATATACTTTAGGTAATATCTCTAATATTCCATTTCCTTTTAAATATATTGATTTTTCTGTATTATCTTTATACATTAATTCTTCTTTAAATTTTTCTAAATTTACCAATGCTTCTTTTTTATTAGAAATATTTTTGTCATCTAATATATTTGTATATAATTTATATTCTGAAATATTTAATCCAGATATATTTTTATCAAAATAGTATTCACCAGTATTTTCTTTGTTAATATACATAGGAATCTTATTTCCACTATTATCTTTTAAATACATTTCTACCGGTTTTTCTGGTATTAACTTTGTATTTACTTCCTTTTCAAAGATATTAACTTTACCTATAATATAATCTGAACCATTTATATTTCTTAAATCTAATGATGTAACCTCTGATATATTTTCACGATCATATTTAATTTTTTCAAAACTCAAAATATTTCCATTTCTTGTAGATTTTATTGTATCTGTTTCAAATTTTGAAGCAATAGTATTTTCAAATTTTGCATACATTGAAATATTTTTAGAATCTGTGTAATATTCAGCTCCTTCTAATTTTAAAAACAATCTATATTTTTTAGTCATATCAACATTAGATAACCTAAAATCAAAATAGAATACACTTCCACCTTCGTATGAAATGTATACAGGTATTTTAGATGTTTCGTCTTCACTTACTAAATACATTTCCGGTAAGATACTTAAATCTTTAGCTTTTCCATCAATCCATTCTAATATTCTAATTTTACCTGTAAAATAATCAAATCCATTAGATTTAATCATCTTAAATTCTTCAACGCTACTATTAATATTGGCTTCTCTTTTATCATTTACATTATTTAATACAAATCCTAAAAGATATGTCTTATTATTTTTTCTTAATGAAATTATAGCACTTCCTACTTTACCGTTCTTTAAGTGTTACAACTAATTTCTTTTGTTGTAACTTTGGAAGAACTTCTATTTTTCCTTGTGAATCTTCTAGCATATATGTGTATGTAGTTAAATCTTCATCTTCCGGAAACGCTTTAATATCAAGCTCTTTAGCCTTTTCTAAATTAACAGATACTCTTTCTAATGAATCTATCTTACCTGTACTTTCTGATATTACAACATTACCATCTTTTAATTCTATTCTATCTGCTTCCTTAGCATCAGATAATATAATTCCACTTAAAATAATAGTTGTAACAATTAAACTTACTACTATTTTACTTATACTTTTTACATATTTATTGTCTTTTATTCTTCTTTTCATACTTTTACCCTTTACACTTATCTTTTACTCCTCCTATTATTATATAAATCATATTTTTTTTCAATTAAATCAATATAATATATATTAAAACTTCATATATATTTTTTATCTTTCTTTACTCTTTAAAGTATTTAAAAAACATTTTTGTTGTAGTATTATTTCTGTATAATAACATTAAATAAATTAATAGGAGGAAAAAATGAGTTCATTATTAGAAAAAAAAGCAAATGATAGAGTTATTTTAATTGGTAACGGTTGTGTAGGTTCTAGTTTTGCATTTGCTACTGTATTAAAAGGAGTAAGTAGAGAACTTGGAATTATTGATATTAACGAAGCTAAAACTGAAGGTGATGTTATGGACTTAACTGATTCTTTAGCTTTCTGTGACAGAAAAAAAATATTCCAAGCAGAATATTCTGATTGTAAAACTGCAGATATAGTAGTTATAACTGCTGGATTCCCACAAAAACCAGGAGAAACTAGATTAGAATTATTAAAAAAGAATATAGTATTATTCCAAGATATTATTTCAAATGTAATGGCTAGTGGATTTGATGGAATTATATTAGTTGCAAGTAATCCAGTTGATATTCTAACATATGCAGCATGGAAATTTTCAGGCCTACCACACTCTAGAGTTATTGGATCTGGTACAACATTAGATTCTGCAAGGTTAAGAAAAGAAATAGCTGAATTTATAGATATAAATCCTAAAAATGTACACGCATACATATTAGGAGAACATGGAGATAGCGAATTCCCTGTATGGTCACACGCAAATATAGGTGGATTAAATATATCAGAATGGATTAGTTCACACCCACATATAAAGCAAGAAAAATTAGAAGAAATATTCGAATTTGTTCGTGATGAAGCATATTATATAATAGATAGAAAAGGTGCTACATTCTACGGAATAGCAGTTGCCTTAAGTAGAATAGTAGAAGCAATACTAAAAGATGAAAAATCAGTATTACCTTTATCTGTATATTTACAAGGACAATATGAACTAGATGATATTTATATTGGAATACCAGCTGTTATTGGTAGAGAAGGTATCCATCACATCTTAGAAGTTCCTTTATCAGATAAAGAACAAGAATTATTACATAAATCTGCAAATAAATTAAGAGAAGCTATTAAAGAACCTTTTTCAGATATTAAATAATTAGTATTAACATATTGAAATATTAAAACATTAAAAAGAGATTAAATTAAATTTAATCTCTTTTTTGTATTTATACTATTCTCCAATTTAAAATATATTTTCAGTTTTTTTAAGCATAAAAAAAGTGTAACCAACGTTACACAAATGGTGCCTACACGTGGAATTGAACCACGGACACAAGGATTTTCAGTCCTTTGCTCTACCAACTGAGCTATATAGGCAATGGCGACCTGGAAGGGACTCGAACCCTCGACCTCTAGCGTGACAGGCTAGCGTTCTAACCAGCTGAACTACCAGGCCATATATATAGCTCTATTGATAAATAAAATGGTGATCGCAATAGGACTTGAACCTATGACCTCCTGCTTGTAAGGCAGATGCTCTACCAACTGAGCTATACGACCATCAACATTATTAATATATCATTTACCAAATTATTTGTCAACTACTTTTTCAAGTTTTTTTAAATAATTTTATTTGTACTTGTTGCATTTTTCTCAACTTAGTACTTACTTAGTATATACTATAAAATTATGCTTTGTCTATACTAAAATTAAATTTTTTCAAATTTTCTCTATTTTTTTATTTCCTATCCTCCGTCCCCTTTGTTTTCTTGAATTATTGCTAAATATCCATTTTCATGTTAAAATAAATGTATACATAAAATTATGTATACATTAACTTGGGATTAATTAATCCCTCAAGGAGGAAAATTATGTCACAAAATGCTTTAACTCAAGGAACAAAAAATGATTTATCACAAGATAAATTAAAAAGAAAAACTGTTCTATGTTTTAATACGGTAATCCGGGATCTTAAGACTAAAAAATTAGTCCTAATTGACAATTTAGTTTATAACAAAAGTTATAACGTATCTGGAATTATTAAACAATGTAACGATAACTACGTTACAATCGATTGGGATATGAAATGTTGTGGAAATCAAATTTTTATCAACGAAGAAAATGGCTGTAAAGTAACTCTTATTCCTATCGAACTTACTGAATCAACATATGATTGCATTCCAGAAGTATTAAACCCAAATATCTTAATTGATATTTTTGCTAGCGAAAGTAGACACCGTTCTAAAATAAATTCGACTTTTAAAGATCTTCAAGTGAATAATACACTATTAAAAGAACTTCAATTTGCTCGTAGTTCTTTAGCAAATAATGCTATTGCAGATGTTAGAATTTGGAAAGAAAAAAATGAAGAAGAAAAATCTATAAAAAGTGATATTAAGATTTCTTCTATTCAAATTTTCCAACCTATCTCATCCACTCTTTTTTTACTTAAATATAATAAAGTTAAGTATTTAAAAGTTAGAATTCCTAACTTCAAAAGAGTACAAAAAGATGCGTAAAATAGCAAATAAGCTAAAATAAACTACAAATAAAATAGAAAGAATATGTTTTTTTACATATGGTAAACTAAAATGAATACAACTCTTGATCTTCAAACTAAACGTTCGGCTTTAAACATATATAATTCTAGAATTTATGCTATTGATGATATTAACAAATCATCACTATTAAACTTTGGTGATTTAATTAGAGGAAAAACATATCTTGTAAAAGGTGATAATCTTCTCCCTAAATCATATAAAAATGAAATTATTTCTTCTGAATTTGAAGGAGAACTAATTTATGTAGGCGATTCTTGGTTTAAATCTGCCAGTGATGATGAGTATTATCAAATACTGGAATTTAGTCTTTTAGGCATCAGTGATGTGCCAACAATCTATACTGTCTCAGATAACTTTTTAGAGTTTACAGATTTTGACTATACCAAAGATGGTCAAAGATTTGGCATTCCACTAGAATCAGTTAAAGGATTTTTTGATATCGGGTGTAAATTTAAAAACTGCATCCTTACAGGATGTACCAATTCCCCCTCTAAATCACTTTATAAAAATAATATTTTTCAATTAGTCGGTAGTCAACCAGATTTACATGACATTATTGGCGATGAACTTCCAGAAGTAAATACAGTTATCCAAGTAGCTATATCTACTTTGCACTACATTCATGAAATTGATGAAAATTTATATATAATTAAATTTGATTCAACAAATAATGTAACTAACAAGTTTGCATTAATTGAAGATATTTATGGATTTTCTTTAAAAAATAAAGAATTACAAAAATCTTTAACAAAACTTGCAGAATCTGTTAATTCAATTGTAAACAGTAAATCTGATAAGAAATAAAGTGACAACTCTAAAAAGGATAGAATAAATTTCTATCCTTTTTCTTTTGTTATGATATAATTTAAAAAGAAAAATAATAATAATTATTTAAACTAAAAATTAAATGAACTAAAAAAATCAAAGTATATAACATCAGTTAATTTAGAAAGGAAGAATTTTTACTTGAAAAAGAATGAAAAAATAATTTTTCACATAGATATAAACAATGCTTTTTTATCTATGACAGCTGTTAAATTATTAAATGAAGGCTATGATACAGATATTAGAACTATTCCAGCTATAATCGCTCATACAGATGGTAGGAACGGTGTTGTATTAGCATCTAGTTCTATATGTAAAGAAGTTGGTATAAAAGCTGGAATGCCTGTTATACACGCTTTTAACATATACTCAAATGTTAAAGTATTCCAACCTGATTATGAATATTATAAAAATACATCTAAAAATATCTATTTAAAATTACTTTCATATACTGAACTTGTAGAGCAGGCAAGTATAGACGAATGGTATTTAGATGTAACAGATTATTTATTTAATACCGACTATTTAACATTAGCTAGAAAAATACAAAGTGATATATTTAATCAATTTAAAATTACAGTTAATATAGGTATTTCAAATACAAAAAAGATAGCTAAAACAGCATCTGATTTACAAAAACCTAATAAGATTATCCAAATTTTTAATAACGAATTAGAAGAAAAATTATGGCCTCTTGATATATCAAAGCTATTTTTAGTAGGAGAAAAAACATTAGCAATTTTAAAAAAACATCGAATATTAAAAATTGGTGATTTAGCTAATTCTGATAAAGATTATATTTATAGAATACTAGGAAAATCAGGAATTAAACTTCGCGAATCTGCAAATGGAATTGATGATTCTAAAGTTAAAGCAATCCCAGACAAATTAAAAAGTATTTCTAGAGAAATAACTTTCTCATCTCCAACAGATAATGTAGAATATATACTTACATATCTTATGAAAATAACTGAATATATATGTAATCGATTACGAAAAAATAATTTTAAAACTGAAAATATCGGTATAATAATTAAATATGAAAACTTTTTTAAAAAGTCAAAACAAGAAAAAATTATGTATACCGATAACACAAATGAAATATTTAAAAAAGTTAAACAACTCTTTATTGACAGCTATCGACGCGAATTAAAAGTAAGACTTGTAGGTGTTAAATTGGATAAATTAAAAGATAATAATGACCTATTAGAATCCGAAAAAAACATCCAATTAAATCTTTTTGATTTTGAATGTAACTTAGATAAATTAAAAAATGAAGTTAAAAAGAAAAAAACTAATCCTCATAAAAAAGAAATTGACCATTCTAAATTAGATTATGTATTAGATGAGTTAAATCAAAAATATGGAACAAATACATTAAAACGTGCTTCCTCTCTCTTACCTTCAGAAATTAAAAATAAATCTATAAATATATCTGCAAATAAAAAAGGAATTACATTTGGATATTCTGATAATAGATTCGAATAAAATGTATAAAAAGTGTTAGAAAAATATCTAACACTTTTTATTGTTTATATTTTATATTTAGATTATTATCCATTTTTACTTTATATCTTTTAAATAACTAAAATCTTGATTTACTCCTTTTAAATTATATCCTTCTGGTTTTATAGGTTCTACCTCTTTTTTATCTATTTCTTTTTCTTCATATTTAATATTTATAATTTTTTCTTTCCCATCTTTTTTCTCAATAATTTTTAAAGGTAAATATGTTTTTTCACTAACTATATAATTTATTTCTTTTCCGTCTATTTTTTCTTTAATAGAATATACTTTTGAAAAATCTTCTATCTTTTCTTCTATATCATAGTTATTTACTTTTTTATCTAAATCATGCTTTAACCTTGAAGGAATAAAATTTAATTTATCTATAAACCTAATAATTCCTGATAAATTTGTTAATTCCTTATTTTTATCATCATACTTATATGTTGAAGCTGTATTAGTTTCTCCCCATAATTTAACGTTTTCAAGAGGTCTTTCTATTTTGAAATATCCATCTTTTGATTTTTTTATTTCCATAACTGTTTTAGGAAATAACCATCCTTCACTTTCAGTTATTTTATATGAACGTTTTCTTTTAAAATTACTCTCTGCTTCTGTTACTTTCTCTATAATTTCTTTTTTATTTACTACTTTAGATGATTGTGTTAAATATGAAATTAATAATATTGATATTATTAGCATTACAAGTATTGCAATCCATCTATATAATTTTCTTATATCTTTTTTTAATGTTTCTACTGTCATATATATCTCCTAAAATCTACACTATAATATTACCCTATAGAAAATATTATTTCTTTAAATATTATAGTTTTGAAACATTAAATAAAATTTTTTAATATTTTTTAAACATTTATAATTATAATGTTAAAATTCTGTATTATTTTAACTTTTAATAAAAAAACACTAGTATATTTACTAGTGTTTTTTGTCTATTTAACTCTTTCTGAATATTTCTTTGTTCTTGTGTCAATCTTTATAACATCTCCAATTTTAACAAATAATGGAACTTCTATTTCTAATCCATTTTCCATTGTAGCTGGTTTTCCTGATGTTGTTGTTGTATTTCCACTAAATCCAGGTTCTGTATAAGTTACTTCTAATTCTACAAAAATAGGTGGTTCTACATCTATTACTTTTCCTTTATATTTTACCACTGTAACATTCATATTTTCTTTTAAGAAGTCTATTGCTCCTTCTAAATCACTCTTTGTTGCTGGTAATTGTTCAAATGTTTCATTATCCATTAAATAATAGAATTCTCCATCATTGTATAAATATTGCATTTCTCTTCTTTCGATTTCTGCTATTTCAAATTTTTCGTTAGGATTGAAAGTTTTATCTATTGTACTTCCAGTCATTACATTTTTTATTTTTGTTCTAACAAATGCTGGCCCTTTTCCTGGCTTTACGTGTAAGAATTCTATAACTTTAAATACACTTCCATCCATTTCAAAAGTTACACCATTTCTAAAATCTCCTGCGTATACTACTGACATATTTACCTCTCTTATATTTTATTTATTTTACTAATATATAATATTATATATTAGTTTAAAAATCAATTTTTATTAATATATTTGTATCTATCTTCTTTTAATTTACTTATATCCTAATCATTTTTAAATAATTTTTCATTCATTATATTAACAACTTCGTTATTATCATTTGTTTTTTTCATAAGCATATTTACTCTTGATAACATATCTGCATCTGAAAGATTAGAATATCCAATTCTAAATCTATCAACAACTCTTTTTTCTTCTTTTGGATATAATAATTCATCTCTTCTTGTACTTGATTTTTTAATATTAATAGCTGGATACATTCTCTTTTCTGCAAGCTCTCTATCTAAGTGAAGCTCCATATTTCCTGTTCCTTTAAATTCTTCATAAATAAGATCATCCATTCTACTTCCTGTTTCTACAAGTGATGTAGCTATAATTGTAAGTGATCCTGCTTCCTTTGTATTTCTTGCTGCTCCAAATAGATACTTAGGTTTAAATAATGCATGTGGATCAAATCCTCCAGATAATAGTTTTCCAGATGATGGTACAACTAAATTATATGCTCTTGCAAGTCTTGTTATACTATCTAATAATAAAATAACATTTCTTCCTGCTTCAACCTTTCTTTTAGCTATTTCTAATGCAAATTCAGCCATTCTAATATGATCTTCAGGTCTTTTATCAAATGTTGATGAAATAACATGTCCATCAATAATTTCTTCCATTTCTGTAACCTCTTCAGGTCTTTCATCTACTAAAAGAACCATTAAATCATCTTCTTGAGATAGCTTTCTAAAGCTTTTTCCAATACTACTAATTATTGTAGTCTTTCCTGCTTTAGGTGGTGAAACTATTAATCCTCTTTGTCCATAACCAATTGGTGAAAACATACTAATTATTCTATTTGATATAACATTTTCTACTGTAATATCAATTCTCTTGTTTGGATAAATTGGAGTTAAATTTTCAAATTTCACTCTATTTAATGCTGTATCAACATCTGCATAATTAAGCTCAATGATATATATAAGTGGTGGTGTTTTCATAAGCTTTTCTTCTTTAGCAACTCCAACAATATAATCTCCCATTGATAATTTAAATCTCTCAATCATACCTTCTGTAACATATGTATCATTACTTGATATTCTTAAAGATGAATCTCTTAAAAATCCATAATTCTTCTCTGGAACCATATCAAAATACCCTCTTACTAATGTAGTATTAGGTTCTAATATTATTCTTTTCTTATTTTTTCTTAAAATAATTTTTCTTCCTGTTGATTTTTCATAATACATTTTATAATCTGAACTAAATTCATGATTTGTAATCAAACTGTATTCTGGGTTATTACTTAAATTTTCATAAGTATATCTTTCATCTTCTCTTGCAGAAGCAACACTTTCTGATCCAAACTTAATATCTTCTTGCATCTCTTTTTCATTATTTTCTACTTCTACCACTTCCCCTAAATTTTTCTCTTTTCTGTCAAATTTTATTAATTCTTCAAAAAGTTCTTGTTTTGATAACTTAGAATATCCTTTAAGTCCTAGCTCTTTTGCTTTTTTTCTTAATTCTTCTAAACTTATACTTATATTCATAAAACACTCTCCTTAAATAATATATATTTATTTTGAATATTAAATTAGATAAATATGTTAACTATCTATTAAATATAATCTTATGTAATTTAACTTATTTTATTGATTTTAAATTTATGTAATACAATTTCGGCTTAACGGTATTGAAATTTTAAAATTTGCATTTTAAAAATCTTGATCTAAATTTTTGAAATAAATTCATTTGGTATTATTTTTTTTGCGTATTAATTAATTTATTTAATAAATAAATATTAACACTTGCTTTAAATTGATAAATAAATTTATAAACATTATCACGTTTAACTATAATTTATAATTAATTTAATGATATATTCAATTTATCTTTTCTAATGTTCTATACTTTAATTATATTATCTATTTAATTTTTTTTCAATAGTATTTTGATATTATGTAAATTATTTTCAAAAAATTAAAATATTATTTAATTAAAATCATAAAAAAAGGCTTAAAACTAAATAAATTCATTTAATTCTAAGCCTAGTTTAATATTTAAATACAAGTATACTACTAATTTATAATTGTATTTTAATTAGTTAAATTTTTTATTTGTTTTTGCTTAAAGAATATAAAGTGGATAAGCTAACTATTTTATATTTAATACCTATTTCAATAATTTTTTCTTTTCCTTCTTTTAATTCTTTAATTAGCTCCTTTTTCTTTTCATCACTTATTCTTTTTTTCCTATTTTCTAAAAGAAATGGTTCTAATCCCCAATGCTTAACTAATCGAATAGCATACTT
Source organism: Clostridiales bacterium (assembly GCA_013333105.2). GTDB lineage: Bacteria > Bacillota > Clostridia > TANB77 > CAG-508 > JABCPO02. The sequence continues at coordinate 29,831 of JABCPO020000011.1, forward strand.
TATTTGTGTTTTAGATTTCTGATGTATTTCTTCTAATTTATCCTTATCAGTATTTCCATTAAAAATATCTGTTGCTAATTCCAAATCTTTTTTATAATTTTCTTCATACCATCGATTATTAA
>JABCPO020000012.1 GCA_013333105.2 Clostridiales bacterium
TTAAAACTTCATTTTCTTTAGCATCTTCATATACTCTTAAATTATTAAATTTAAACTCAATTAATTGTTTTGCATTCTTTCTATGCCCTATATTTGTTACAGGTTTTACGTCTATAATTTTTCCATTTCTTTTTAATACAGCTTTTAATTTTTTCTCATTTTCTGTATTTAATATATTTTCTGATTTATCTTTTACTGTCTTTGTTATTGTTTCTGTTTCTTTATAGTTTGATTTTGGTGGATATATATGTATACCAATTTCCCCAAATTCTTCTACATTAACATCACCTATGCTTTTTATTTTAACATTAGAAATCCACAGTATATACACTTCCTTATTTATAAATGAATATGTACCATCTATATTTCTTTTTAATTTACCTTTATTATATTCCCATTTTTCTAATTCTTTTATAACATCAACAACTTCATTATTTTCATTTTTTACTACTGGTATTTTAAATTTATTTTTTTCTGGATGTATTACATAGTATAAAGTATTATTATATCCCATTCCTACTTTTTTACCTTTTAATTTAAGCTTATTTAAAACAGATACATCATCAACACCGCCTCTATATAATCTTACTTCCTCTAAGCTTTCTAATTTTAAAACTGTATCAAATTCAAATATATTTATAGCTAATACTTCTATCATCTTTATTTTTTTTAATCCAGATAATTTACTAAAATTCTTTATATAGTTACCAGAATTACCTGATTCATTATTTGCAAAAAAAATTTTTTCTAGATTAATAGCTGTTTCGATCCCTGTGATATCTAAGTTTGAATTTCTTTCACTAGGCCCTATAGGACCTAGCTCTATTATCTTTTCCATTTCATCTTTGTATATTTCATTTTCATTTTCCGGTTTTATATAATTTTCATCTATCAATTTAAATCCCAGTCTAAAATCTTTATTTTTAAAGATATTTAATAATCTATCTTTAAAAACCTTATCCGGTATATTTACAATTTCTCTATTTTGAGGTACTTCAGATGTTTTTTGATTAATTTTATTTGCTGTAAATATTTTTGTTTCATTTTTATTTAAAGCATTAATTGTTACTAAAACTACCCCTACAATTATTAAAGTAGTAATTGATAATATTATTAAATTATTTTGTAATTTCTTTTTCATTTTCTACACCTATCCTTACTTTAATCTTACACCCCCCCCTTTATTTTTCAGTGTTTTTAGGTATTTGTAATATATTCTTAATAATTCTAAGCATAAAAAAAGAAACGATTTTCTCGTTTCCTTTTTATGATTATTATAATATTTCTATTATAGCCATTTTTGAATTATCTCCTCTTCTTGGAGCTAATTTAACTATTCTTGTATATCCACCAGTTCTTCCTTCTTGTGCTGGTGCTATTTCGTTAAAGATTTTTGAAATAACGTCAATATCTTTTACTCTATTAACTTTTTTCATCATTTGTCTTCTAGCATGTAATCTTGATGGTAAATCTTTTTGTCTTTTTTCTGTTGTTTCTACTTTAACAACTTTCATATATTCTTTACCATTTTTACTTACTGATTTTTCTAAAACTTTGTTTCCTTTTGCGTCTAACTTTGCTTTAACAACTTTTTGATCAACCATTTCAAAATTGTCTTTTTCTTTAACAGCTAATGCTATAATGCTATCAGCTATTCTTTTTACTTCTTTTGCTCTCATTTCTGTAGTTGTTATTTTTCCATTTAAGAATAAGTCAGTTACTAAAGATTTTAACATTGCTAGTCTTTGATCTGTAGGTCTTCCTAGTTTTCTCATGATTATCCCTTTCTCTATATTAGTCTTCTTTTTTAAATTCTAATCCTAATTCAGCTACTTTATCTACTATTTCTTGTAATGATTTTGCACCTAAGTTCTTGAATTTCTTTACCTCATCAAGTGTAAAATCAATAAGTTCTGAAACTGTTTTTACTTCTTGTATTCTTAAGCAATTTAATGGTCTTTTACTTAATCCTAATTCATCAATTGATAAATTTAATATATTTTCAATTGTATCTTCTTCAGATTCTACCATTACTTCTGTTTGTTTTGCTTTCTCTGATAACTCAATAAATAAGTCTAAATGACTATACATTATTTTTGCTGCAATTCCTATTGCTTCATCTGGTGTTAAACTTCCGTCTGTCCAGATTTCCATAACAAGTTTTTCGAAGTCTGTTTTATCTCCTACTCTTGTATTTTCTGTTGTATAGTTTACTTTTTTTACTGGTGTAAATATTGAGTCAATTGCTAAATAGTTAATTTCTGAGTCTTGTTTTCTATTTCTTTCTACTGTGTTATATCCTCTACCTTTTTCTACAGTCATTTCCATCTTTAAGTTTACACCTTCTGATGCTGTAGCTATATATAAATCTTTGTTTAACACTTCAAGACCTGCAGGTACTTCGATATCTCCTGCTACTATTTCACCTTCTTTGTTTACATTTAACTTAATGATTGTTGGTTCATTAGTTTCCATTTTGAATCTAACTGATTTTAGATTTAATATTATTTCCATTACATCTTCTACTATGTTAGGAATAGTTGTAAACTCATGTTGTACACCATCTATTTTTATACCTGTTATTGCTGCTCCAGGTAATGATGATAATAATATTCTTCTTAGGGCATTCCCTAATGTAATACCATATCCTCTTTCTAAAGGTTCACACACGAATTTCCCATATGTATTTTCTTTATTTCTTTCAACACATTCTACATTTGGTTTTTCAAATTCTATCATTTATCCCCCTAAAATCAGATTATACATTATTTAAACATTTCTATTTATATAATCTAATAATTTTTTTAACTTTTTAATTGTAGTTATTATTTTGAGTAAAGCTCAACTATTAAGTGTTCTTCGATTGGAAGATCAATTTCTTCTCTTTCTGGTAATCTAACAATTTTAGCTGTTAAATCTTTTTTATTTACTTCTAACCATTCTGCAACAGTAACTACATGTTCTGCTTCTAAATTAGCTTTAATTACTGGATGATCTTGTTTTGTTTCTCTTACTTTAATCACATCTCCTGGTTTTACTAAGAATGAAGCTATATTTGTTTTTCTTCCATTAACTTCTATTGCTCCGTGTGATATTAATTGTCTAGCTTGTGGTCTTGTTTTTGCAAAACCTGTTCTAAATAACACGTTATCTAATCTACTTTCAAGAATTTGTAATAGGATTTCTCCAGTAATACCTTTTCTTCTTGAAGCTTTATCGAAGTAATTTTTAAATTGTTTTTCGCTTACATCATATATAAATTTTGCTCTTTGTTTTTCTCTTAATTGAATACCATATTCGCTTAATTTTCTAAATGAAGCTTTTGGCTTTCTTTGAGATGTCTTATTTATTCCAATGTATGAAGGGCTTATTCCTAAAGCTCTACATCTTTTTAGAACTGGGACATTAAACTTTGCCATATCTTTCTCCTTTTTAATTTTAAATTAATTTATTATTTTATTACTTTTTATTCTTATTTTATATTTGAGATTGTATATTACTGATACTATTACACTCTTCTTCTTTTTGGTGGTCTACATCCATTGTGTGGAATTGGTGTAACGTCTTTAATACTTGTAATTTCTAATCCTCCTGCATTTATTGATCTAATTGCAGTTTCTCTTCCTGATCCTGGTCCTTTTACAAATACGTCTACATATTTTAGACCCATGTCTGCTGCTTTTTTAGCTGCTGATTCTGCAACTTCTCCTGCTGCAAAAGGAGTACTCTTTCTTGATCCTTTAAATCCTAAATCTCCAGCACTTGCCCATGATATTGCATTTCCAGCTTTATCTGTAATTGTTACTATTGTATTATTAAAGCTTGCGTGAATGTGTGCTGCACCTTGATCAAAAGTTAATTTCTTTTTTCTTACTTTTTTAGTTTTAACTTTAGCCATTATTTCCTCCTATTATTTCTTCTTAGATCTACTTACAACTTTTTTAGGTCCTTTTCTTGTTCTTGCATTTGTTTTTGTTCTTTGACCTCTTACTGGTAGATTCTTTCTATGTCTTAATCCTCTATAACATCCGATTTCTCTTAATCTTTTTATATCTAAAGCGATTTCTCTTCTTAAATCTCCTTCAGTTGTGTATCCACTAACTAATCTTCTTATTTCATTTACTTGATCGTCTGTTAAATCTTTTACTCTAGTATCTTTATCAATTTTAGCTTCTTCTAAAATTTTGTTTGATAAAGTTCTTCCAATACCATAAATATATGTTAATGATATTTCTACTCTTTTTTCTCTAGGTATATCAACTCCTTGTATACGAGCCATACGTTCCTCCATTAATTATATTTTTTATTTATTTTAAATTGTATATACAATTTAATCTTAAAATTGAATGTTTAATTTTTATTCTATATTCATTTTATTATATTTTGTATAACTTTAAATATATTTAATAAATCATTCATTATATATTTAATTTGTTTATCAATTTAAATCTCAGTTTGAAATGTAGTTACTAATATATATATAGCAAAGGATGAGGTATCTTTATTATTTATATACTAAATAACTAGCCCTTAATTTAAATGATAATCAGCCGCTTAAATAAGGTTTTAAGGATAATTTTAAATATTAATATACTTCTAAAATTATCCTTGTCTTTGCTTATGCTTTGGATTTTCACAGATTACTCTGATTGTTCCTTTTCTTTTGATAACTTTACATTTATCACACATTGGTTTAACTGATGGTCTTACCTTCATTTCTTCCTCCTATTTACCTCTCCATGTGATTCTACCTTTATTTAAATCATATGGTGAAATTTCTAATTTTACTCTATCTCCCGGAATAATTTTAATGTAATTCATTCTTAATTTTCCTGAAATATGTGCAATTAATTGATGCCCATTATCAAGTTCAACTTTAAAAGTTGTATTTGGTAATGTTTCTAGTACTGTTCCTTCTACTTCAAGTAGATCTTCTTTAGCCAATTTTGCCTCCTAAATCTTAAACATTCTAAAATATTATAACAAAAAATCTTTAGAATGTCAAAATTTCTGGCTCATTTTCTGTTATTAAAACAGTATTTTCATAATGTGCTGATAATTTTCCATCTTCTGTTCTAACAGTCCATCCATCAACATCATCATCTAGTATAAATCTTTTTCCTTCAGTAACCATTGGTTCAATAGCAAGTGTCATTCCTTTTTGTAATCTAGGTCCTACACCTTTCTTTCCAAAATTAGGAATTCCTGGATCTTCGTGCATTTGCTTTCCGATCCCATGACCTTGATATTCTCTTATTACATCAAATCCATTTTTCTTAACATATAATTCTACTGCATTAGAAATATCTCCTATTCTATATCCTTCTTTTGCATATTTAATACTTTCGAAAAATGCATTTTCTGTTACTGTTATTAATTTTTGTGCTACTTTTGAAATTTTACCTACTCCATAAGTTCTTGCAGCATCAACATGATATCCATCTTTTTTTATTACTAAATCAACTGTAACAATATCACCTTCTTTTAATATAACTTTTTTACTTGGTACACCATGTACAATTACATCATTAACTGATATACATGCATGCCCTGGGAAACTCGGTTTTCCAGGTATAAAATTAGGGTAGTTATATTCTGCAGATGTTGCACCATTTGATTCTATTATTTTCTTTATAACTAAATTTAAATCCCATGTTGAAATTCCCGGTTTTATATTATTTTTAACTTCTTCAAATACTTGTTTCATTATATTTCCGGCATTTCTCATTAATTCTATTTCTTTATTTGATTTTATATTAATCATATTTTCCTTCTTCTAAAATAACAATAAATATTTCTTTCCTTAATTAATTAATCAATTATTTATTTGTTATTACTTTCATTTAATCCTTCTATATACCATACAATTTCTTTTAGAACTTCTTTATCTAATTTTCCTAATTCTTCACTTACAATTACTGTGAATAATTTGTTTTTGTCTTGGTAATATTGAACTAAATCATAAGTTTTTTCATAATATTCTTTTAATCTTTCTTTTACCTTTTCTTCTGTGTCATCACTTCTTCTTACAAGTTGTGAATCACATACATCGCATATTCCTGCTGTTACAGGTGCTGCTGTTTTTAAATTGTATATTGCTTTACAATTTGGGCATACTATTCTATTTACTATTCTATTTATAATTTCTTCTTCACTAGTTTCTAGATTAATAGCTGCTGTAATTTCTTTATTATTTTCCTTCAACATTTGTCCAAACATATCTGCTTGAACTATTGTTCTTGGATAACCATCTATTATAAATCCATTTTTACAATCAAATGATTGTATTCTTTTTTCCACTATTCTATTTATATATTCATCTGGAACTAAATGCCCATTATTTATGTATTCTTGTATCTTTATTGAATCTTCTTTTCCACTACGGATAAATTCTCTTAATAAGTCTCCTGTTGATATATGTGGTATATCATAATATTTAGACATTAAAGCACTTATTGTACCTTTTCCTGTCCCTGGAGCTCCAAGCATAACTATTATCATATTTATTTCTCCTTTGTATAAACATTAATAAGTAGCTAAAATTATATATAATTTAAGCTACTTATGTAAGTCATATTTATTCTAAGAATCCTTTATAATGTCTTAATTTAAGTTGTGATTCTAATTGTAATACTGTTTCAATTGCAACTCCAACAATAATTAATATTGATGTTCCTCCAAAACCTATATTAGCACTTGTAAAGATTCTTGCTATCATTGGCACTATTGCTACAAAACATAGGAATAGTGATCCAAATGCTGTAAGTTTAATAACTACATTGCTTAAATAATCAACTGTTGGTTTACCTGCTCTAATACCTGGTATATATCCACCATTTTGCTTAATATTTGTTGCTATTTCTGCTGGATTAAATACTGCTAATGTGTAGAAGAATGTAAACACAATTATTAATATCATATAGAATATTGCATGTCCTGCTAAATACCACCCTGATACTGAATTTAATGATGTTGCTACTGATAATTTATATAATCCTGAAACTAATCCACCATTATTTATATGATTTGCAAAGAATATTTGAATAATCATTGCAGGGAATGTAATAAATGATGAAGCAAAAATTACTGGCATAACTCCTGCCATTACTGGCTTAATTGGAATATATGTATTTTGTCCTCCATACATTTTTCTTCCTACTATTTTTCTAGCATATTGAATAGGTATTCTTCTTTCAGCTATATGTACATATACAACTGATGTTACTAATACAACTACTGATATTATTATTGATACTGCAGTAATTAAGTTTGTTATATTTAATTTTCCATTTTCTACAACTGCTCCCATTAATGAGATTAATTGATTTGGTACTGATGCTACTATACCCGCGAAAATTAATAATGATATTCCATTTCCTATTCCTTTCTTAGTTATTTGTTCTCCTAACCAAGTTAAGAATGCTGTACCTGCTACTAATGCAACTACTACTGCAATACCTGCTACTATACTTGTTTCTGTAAATAGTCCTTGTTGACTAAATCCAATATATAGTCCTGTTCCTTGCACTGCTGCTAATAATAATGTAATTATTTTTGTATATTTATTTATCTTTGATTTTGCTTGTTCACCACCTTCTTTCATCATAACTTCTAATGATGGTATTAACATTCCTAAAAGTTGTACGATGATTGAAGCTGATATATATGGACTTATAGACATAGCAAATATTGATAATCTAGAGAAAGCTCCTCCTGTTATTAAGTTAACAAGACCCATTACTCCTTCTCCTGCTTGACTTGCTATTCTATTTAAAAGTCCTAAATTTACAAATGGTACACTAATGTGTGTTCCAAATCTGAATACTATTATTAATAGTAGTGTAAATAGAAGTCTTTTTCTTACTTCTGGAAGTTTCCATGCATCTATAATAGTTTTAAACAATTACATCACCTCGATCTTTCCTCCAGCTGCTAAAATTGCTTCTGCTGCTTTCTTTGTGAATCTCTTGGCTTTAACGTTTAATTTCTTTTCTAATTTTCCTGTTGCTAGGATAACTATTCCGTCTTTTTCTTTTGAAATAATTCCTTCTTTGATTAGACTTTCTGCGTCAACATTTTCAGATTGTGAGTTATTTAACATTGTTAAAGTTACTTCTTGGTAATTCTTTCTAAATCTTGCATTGTTAAATCCTCTTTTTGGTAATCTTCTATACATAGGTGTTTGTCCACCTTCAAAACCACGTCTTACTCCTCCACCTGATCTTGCTTTTTGACCTTTATGTCCTTTTCCAGAAGTCTTTCCTAGTCCTGAACCAGCTCCACGTCCAACTCTTTTTACAGATTTACTTTTTACTGCTGGTTTTAGTTTGCCTAATTCCATTTTGACCTCCTTTATAATATTTCATCTACTGTTTTGTTTCTCATTTTTGCTATTTGCTCTGCTGTTCTCATATTTCTTAAAGCATCGATTGTAGCGTTAACTACGTTTCTTGAGTTATTTGTTCCTATAATTTTTGCTTTAGCATCTCTGTATCCTGCAAGTTCTAGAACTGCTCTTGCTGCTCCTCCTGCGATAACTCCAGTTCCTTCATTTCCTGGTTTTACTAAAACTTTAGCTGCACCGAATTTTCCTACAAATTCGTGTGGTACAGTTGTTCCAACAACTGGAACTTCTACTATATTCTTTTTAGCACTTTCTATTGCTTTTTTTATTGCGTCTGGAACTTCTCCTGCTTTTCCGTTTCCAACTCCAACGTGTCCGTTTTCATCTCCAACTACTACAACAGCTGAGAATCTAAAGTTTCTACCACCTTTTACTACTTTGGCAACTCTGGCGATTTCAACTACTTTTTCCTTTAATTCAGTTTGCTTTTCCATGAATTAATCATTCCTCCTGTTTTTCAAATTCTAGAATCTTAAACCTACTTCTCTTGCTGAATCAGCAACTGCTTTTACAACTCCATGATATAGGTATCCTGATCTATCAAAAACAACTTCTTCTATATTGTTTTCTAATGCTCTTTTTGCTACTAATGTTCCGATTTCTTTTGCTGCTTCTACATTAGCTGCTTTGTTTTTAATTCCTTTTTCCATTGTAGAAGCTGAAACTAATGTTACTCCTTTAACGTCATCAATTAATTGAACAAAAATGTTTTTGTTACTTTTTGAAACACACATTCTTGGTCTTAAGTCTGTTCCAGAGATTTTTGAACGTACTCTAACTTGTCTACGTTTTCTAGCTTCTTTTCTATTGAATGGCTTAATCATACTTTTCTCCTTTCTTGGCTTAAAAGGCATATATAATACCTTATAATGCTAAGGGATCATATATACCCCTATGCACAATTTGGTTCAAGAAAAATTTAATTATTATTTTATTTTCCTGATTTTCCTTCTTTACGTCTGATTACTTCGTAATCGTATTTAATTCCTTTTCCTCTATAAACTTCAGGTGGTCTCTTTTCTCTGATGTTTGCTGCTGTTTGTCCAACTACTTCTTTATTTATTCCTCTTACGATTATTTTTGTTGGTGCAGGCACTTCAAATGTTATTCCTTCTGGAGCATCCATTTCTACTGGATGTGAGTATCCTAAAGTTAATACAAGTTTTTCTCCTTGTTTTTGTGCTCTGTATCCAACTCCGTTTATTTCAAGAGTTTTTGTGAATTCATTCACTACACCTTCAACCATATTATTTATAAGGGTTCTTGTTAACCCATGTAATCCATCTAATGCTTTTATTTCTTTTTCTTTAGATACGATTATTTCGTTTCCTTCTTGTGTTAAGATTATTCCTTTAGCTATTTCTCTTGATAATTCCCCTTTAGGTCCTTTAACTGTTACTAATCTTCCATTTATCTTAACTTCTACATTTTCTGGAACTACTATAGGTTTTTTTCCTATTCTTGACATAGTTTCCTCCTATTAATATTTTACCATATGTAGGCTATTACTTCTCCACCTACACCTAATTCTCTTGCTTTTTTGTCTGTCATTAATCCTTTTGAAGTTGAAATTAATGCTATTCCTAAACCATTTAATACTTTTGGTAATTCTTCTAATTTAGCGAATATTCTTAATCCTGGTTTACTTATTCTTTTGATTCCTGAAAGAACTCTTGTTCCTTTTTCATCATACTTTAATTCTACTACTAAAGTATGTTGTACCCCAGTTTCTTCAACTTGATATGATTTAATGTATCCTTCTTCAAATAATACTTTTGCTATTGCAACTTTCATATTTGAACTTGGTATTTCTACTTTTTCAAATCTTGCCTTATTTGCATTTCTGATTCTTGTTAACATATCTGCAATTGGGTCTGTCATTTTGGCCTCCTTTATTAATTTTATTTACCAACTTGATTTTTTTACACCTGGTAATTCACCTTTGTGTGCTAATTCTCTAAAACATATACGGCAAATACCATATTTTCTAATATATCCGTGTGGTCTTCCACAAATTCCACATCTGTTATATTCTCTTGTCTTGAATTTTTGTGGCTTATTTGCTTTAACTTTTAAAGATTTTTTTGCCATTATATCCTCCTTTATGATTTGAATGGCATTCCTAATAAAGTAAGTAATTCTTTTCCTTCTTCATTAGTTTTTGCTGTTGTTACAAAAGTTATATCCATTCCTCTTAATCTATCTACTTTATCATATTCTATTTCAGGGAATATTAATTGTTCTTTTATTCCTATTGAATAGTTTCCTCTTCCGTCAAATGATTTTGAAGATACTCCTCTAAAATCTCTAACTCTAGGAAATGCTATATTGAATAATTTGTATGCAAATTCATACATCATTTTCCCTCTTAATGTTACAGAACATCCTATTTTATTTCCTTCTCTTATTTTAAAGTTAGCAACTGACTTTTTAGCGTATGTTACTACTGGTTTTTGTCCTGTTATTAAAGCTAACTCTGAAATAGCATTATCTAAAGCTTTTGGATTTGCTTTTACATCTCCAATACCAATATTTAAAACTATTTTATTAAGTTTTGGAACTTGCATAACTGATTTGTATTCAAATTTTTTCATTAATGCAGGAACTGCTTCTTTAACATATTTTTCTTTTAAAGCTTCCATTAGTCATCTCCTTTACTTAATTTTTGCTCCGCTTTTTTTGCTGATTCTTACTTTTTCTCCTTTAACTATTTCATAACCTACTCTTGTTGGTTTTTTAGTTTCTGGATCTATTAACATTACTTTTGAAACGTAGATTGGCATTTCCATTTCTACTATTCCACCTTCTTGTCCTTGTGATCTTGGTTTAATGTGTTTTTTTCTTACATTAACACCTTTAACAACTACTTTGTTGTCTTTAGGCATAACCTTGATAACTTCACCTGTTTTACCTTTATCATTTCCTGATAAAACTATAACATTGTCTCCTTTTTTAATTCTCATATTTTTACACCTCTTGTACTTTTTTGTTTTTTCTATATAGATTTCCTATGTAGATTATAGTACTTCTGGAGCTAATGATAATATCTTTGAATAGTCATTATCTCTTAACTCTCTAGCTACTGGACCAAATATACGAGTTCCTCTTGGAGTACCATCTTCTTTGATGATAACTGCTGCATTTTCGTCAAATTTTAAGTATGATCCGTCTTGTCTTCTAACACCTTTTTTAGATCTTACTATAACTGCTTTTACAACATCTCCTTTTTTTACAACTCCACCTGGTATAGCATTTTTTACTGAAGCAACTACAATATCACCTATTCTTGCATATCTTCTGTGTGATCCACCCATACATCTGATAACTAGTAATTCTCTAGCTCCTGTATTGTCAGCAACTTTTACTCTGCTTTCTTGTTGAACCATTTTAGTCCTCCTTTTTATTTGCTATTAATCATTTATTTTTGCTTTTTCTACTACTTCTACAAGTCTCCATCTTTTATCTTTTGATAATGGTCTTGTTTCCATAACTTTAACTCTATCTCCAACATTACATTCATTTTTTTCGTCATGAGCTTTTAATTTATATGTTTTTTTAACGAATTTTCCGTATAATTTATGTCTTACGTTTTTTTCTACTGCTACTACGATTGTTTTGTCCATTTTGTTTGAGATAACTTTTCCTACCATAGTTTTACGAAGATTTCTTTCCATTTATTTTGGATCTCCTTTCATAATTTTAGTTGTTTATTATTTTTTAGCTTCTAATATTTCTCTTTCTCTTATAACTGTTTTAATTTTTGCTATGTCTTTCTTTACACCTTTGATTTTTTTTGGATTTTCTAATCTATTTGTTGCTAGTGCAAAGTTTAATTTGAATAATTCTTTTTTTAATTCTAAAACTTCTTTTTCTAGCTCTGGTGTTGACATTTCTCTTATTTTATTTATTTCCATTAATTATCACCACCTGTCTCTGTTTCCACAGCTTGTTTTTTAACAAATTTTGTTTTAACAGGTAATTTGTGTGCAGCTAATTCTAAAGCTCTTCTTGCTAAGCTTTCTGGAACTCCTGCTAGCTCGAACATTACTCTTCCTGGTCTAATTACAGCTTCGTAATGATCTAATGCTCCTTTTCCTTTACCCATTCTTGTTTCTGCTGGTTTTCTTGTTACTGGTTTGTCTGGGAATATTTTAATCCAAACTTTTCCACCTCTTTTTATATGTCTTGTCATAGCAACACGAGCTGCTTCGATTTGATTTGAGGTAATCATTCCTGCAGTAACTGCTTGAAGTCCAAATTCTCCGTATGATACTTCTGTTCCTCTTGTAGCCTTACCTCTATTTCTTCCTTTATGCATTTTTCTGAACTTAGTTCTCTTTGGCATTAACGGCATTTTCTGATACCTCCTTTGCTCCTTTATTTTTCATAGGTCTTCTGTTTCCAGAATTCTTCTTTTTGTTTCCTGCTTCTTCTCTTCTTCTTGCTTTTGTTAATCTTTCTTGTTTATTTCATAGTATTTCTCCTTTGTAGATCCATACTTTAACTCCGATTTTTCCGTAAGTTGTTGAAGCTTCTGCAAATCCATAGTCAATATCTGCTCTTAATGTTTGTAGTGGAACTTTTCCTTCACTATAGAATTCAGTTCTAGCCATTTCAGCACCACCTAATCTTCCTGATACTGCTACTTTCATTCCTTGAGCTCCTGCTTTATTTGTTCTTTGCATTGCTTGTTTCATTGCTTTTCTGAATGATACTCTTCTTTCTAATTGTCCAGCTATATTTTCAGCAACTACTTGTGAATCTAAATCTGGTTTTCTTATTTCAACTATATTTAATTCTATAGTTTTTCCTAATTTCTTTTCTAATGATTTTTTAGTTTTTTCTAATTGAGCACCATTTTTTCCTATTACTAATCCTGGTTTTGCTGTGTAAACAATAACTTTTGTATTGTTTTGAACTCTTTCAATTACTATATCTGAAATTCTTGCTTCGTATAAATCTTTCTTTAATATTTCTCTAATTTTGTTATCTTCTACAACATTTTTAGCGAAATCTTTTTTGTTTGCGAACCATTTTGAATTCCAATCTCTAATAATTCCTACTCTAAAACCATGTGGATGAACTTTTTGTCCCATTAGTTTCTCCTTCCTAATTTCTTTCTTTTAATACTATTGTTATATGACATGTTCTTTTATTAATTCTATTTGCTATCCCTTTTGCTTTTGGTCTAATTCTTTTTAATGTTGGACCTTCATTAGCATAAACTTCAGCAACGTATAATTTAGAAACATCCATATGATGATTATTTTCTGCATTTGCTACTGCAGATAAAAGTAATTTCATTAAAGGCTTTGAAGCTGCTTTTGGTGCGAATGTTAATATTTCTTTTGCTGCTTCTACATCTTTATTTCTTATAAGGTCTGCAACTATTCCAACTTTGCTGTTTGACATTCTAAAGTTGTTTAAATGTGCTACAGATTTTAATTCGTTTTTTACGTCTACCTTACTCACTTTGCTCCTCCTTTTATATTTTTAAAGTCTTATTTTTTCTTAGCTAATTTTTTATCTGCTGCATGGCCTCTAAATGTTCTTGTTGGAGCGAATTCTCCTAATTTATGTCCTATCATTTCTTCTGAAACATAAACTGGAACGTGTTTTCTTCCATCGTGAACTGCTATTGTATGTCCAACCATGTCTGGATATATTGTTGAAGATCTTGACCAAGTTTTTAAAACTTCTTTTTTACCTTCTTCATTTAGCTTTAAAACTCTTTTTATTAGTTCTGGTGCTACATAAGGTTTTTTCTTACTTGACTTTGACATATCTCCTCCTTTATTAGATTATGTTCTTTAATATACCTACTTAATAAATATATTATTATTTCTTTCTTCTGCTTGTTATAAATTTGTTTGATAATTTGTGTTTCTTTCTTGTCTTGTATCCTAAAGCTGGTTTTCCCCATGGTGTTACAGGTCCTGGTCTTCCTATTGGAGCTTTTCCATTTCCTCCTCCGTGAGGGTGGTCTACTGGGTTCATTACTGATCCTCTAACTGTTGGTCTGAATCCCATGTGTCTCTTTCTTCCTGCTTTTCCAATCTTTACATTTTCATGGTCAGCATTTCCTAATCTTCCGATTGTTGCTCTACATACTGCAAGAATTAATCTCATTTCTCCTGAAGGAAGTTTAATATGTGCATATCTACCTTCTTTAGCCATTAATTGTCCGTAGTTTCCAGCTGCTTTAGCAATCTTTCCACCTTGTCCTGGATTTAATTCTATGTTGTGTACTATTGTACCTACTGGTATATTTGCTAGAGGTAATGTATTTCCTGGTTTAATATCAACATTTTCTCCTGATACTACAGTATCTCCATCTGTTAATCCTCTTGGTGCTAATATATAAGCTCTTTCTCCATCTTCATATTCGATTAAAGCGATGTTTGCTGTTCTATTTGGATCATATTCGATTCCTATTACTTTAGCTAACATATCATCTTTTCTTCTCTTGAAGTCTATTATTCTATATTTCTTTCTGTTTCCTCCACCTCTGTGACGAACTGTTATTCTTCCGTAAGAATTTCTACCAGCATGTTTTTGTTTCTTTGCTAATAATTTCTTTTCCGGTGTCTTTTTTGTTATTTCAGAAAAATCTGAAACTGTCATTGTTCTTCTTGAAGGTGTTGTTGGTTTAAATTTCTTAATTCCCATTTTTTATTTACCTTTCACTTTATTTATTGTCCTAGTTATTATCTAGTTATTATTTTTTAATTAATTTAACTTAATTAATTATTAAGCATTAAAGAATCCTTCTATTTCATTATTGTATTTCTTTAATGTTTTCTTTGTTTTTCCACCTTTATCTTTGAATGATACTTCTTGTGGATCTAAGTCTATAGTTACTATAGCTTTTTTGTATTTAGCTGTTCTTCCTTTAATTCCTCTAACTCTTTTTGCTTTTCCGTCATAGTTTAAAGTAGCAACTTTTAATACTTTTACATTAAATAATTCTTCTACAGCTTTTCTTATTTGAATTTTTGTAGCTCTTGTATCAACTTTGAAAGTGTACTTTCCTTCTTCTAAAGCTATAGCACTTTTTTCAGTTAAAACTGGTTTTAATATAACTTCTTCTGCTATCATTATGCGTACACCTCCTCTAATTTTTTAACTGCATCAACAGTCATAACTATTTGTTTGTTGTTTAATAATTCGTATGCGTTTAATACATCTACATTTGAAATATGCATTTTATCGATGTTTCTTGCTGATTTGAATATTGTTTCATTTCTTTCTGGTAATAATAACAATGTTCTTCCTTCTGCATTTACATTTCTCATTACATTAACAACTGCTTTTGTTTTAACTTCTGTTAAATTTAATTCATTTAATACTATTATTTTGTTATCTGCTAATTTTGCTGATAATATCATCTTTATAGCATTTTGTTTTTCTTTCTTATTTAATTTGTACTTGTATGATCTTGGTTTTGGTCCTAAAGCGATTCCTCCCTTTACCCATATTGGTGATCTTGTACTTCCATGTCTTGCTCTACCTGTACCTTTTTGTCTCCATGGTTTTCTTCCACCACCACTAACTTCAGATCTAGTTTTTGTACTTTGTGTTCCTTGTCTTTGATTTGCTAAGTAGTTAACAATAACTGTATGAATTAATGCTTCATTAACTTCTTTATTAAATATTGCATCATTTAATTCTAATGTGCTAACTTTTTTACCTTGCATATCTAATACATCTATACTAGACATATGTTTACCTCCTATTTAGTTTTTCATTAAATTTTGTAAATTAAATTTAATATTAATATTTTAATTATTTGTTTTTAATTTTTAATATTGCTCCCTTAGGTCCTGGTACACTACCTTTAACTAAGATTACATTTTTATCTGTATCAACTTTAACAACTGTTAAGTTTGAAATTGTTCTTGTTACATGTCCCATGTGTCCTGGTAATTTTTTACCTTTAACAACTCTTGAAGGTGTAGCTGATGCTCCCATTGATCCTACTCTTCTGTGGTATCTTGATCCGTGGCTCATTGGTCCTCTTGATTGTCCGTGTCTCTTAATTACACCTTGGAATCCTTTTCCTTTTGTTGTTCCTTGAACGTCAACTATATCTCCTTCTGAGAATAAGTCTGCGTTTAATTCTTGTCCAATTTTGTATTCTGATATATCTTCTAATCTAAATTCTTTTAAGTGTTTCATATAATCTAAATCAAATTTATCAAAATGTCCTTTTTTAGGTTTGATCATATGTTTTTCTTTAACATCTCCAAATCCTAATTGGATTGCTGAATATCCATCAACATCATTTGTTTTTATTTGAACAACTTTATTAGGTCCTACTAATAAAACTGTAACTGGTATTGCATGTCCTTCGTTATCGAAGATTTGTGTCATACCTACTTTTTTTCCTATTAATCCTTTTTTCATTTATTCCTCCTAACTATTGGCTTAATCTTATATTGTCTTATTAAAAGATGACTAAGCGTGGTTCTTTCTACTTCTTTAAATATAATTTATTTAAATAGCAGTTTTATGTTTTTGTTTACATTAATAGTTTATAATTTTATTTCTACATCAACTCCTGCAGGTAAGTCTAATTTTTCTAAACTACTTACAGTGTTTTGTGAAGGATATAAAATATCTATCACTCTTTTGTGTGTTCTAATTTCGAATTGTTCTCTTGAATCTTTATGTTTATGTGGAGAACGAATTACTGTCACAACTTCTTTCTTTGTTGGAAGTGGAATTGGTCCTGAAACTTGTGCACCTGTTTTTTTAGCTATTTCAACTATTTTTTCAGCTGATTGATCTAAAAGAACATTATCATAAGCTTTTAATCTAATTCTTATTTTTTCACTTCCTTTTACATTTGTTGCCATATTACCTCCTATAAAATTTTAATTTCTAGCAACAAGCAAATAAACGTTTCCGGGTGTTTTAATTTTATCCCTTAAAAAATTCCAAGCATGTAAATGTTTTTTTACTTGTTTTGCTTGGATAAGTACGCTTATTTAAGAACTTATCGCCTGGTCTTTGCCATGACTACTCCATGAGAGTTCCCTGCATCTAAGTGCAGCCACATCCCACTTCAACGTTTTGACATATTTTATTATACCACGATCAAATCCTTTCTGTCAATCAAAAAGAATCTTTTTTCGTAAATATCTCAAAATATTCATAGCTCAATTTATTTTACAACGAATTTTAATTTTTATCAATATATTTTATTAATTTATTTTAATTTTAACTTTAATTTCATTTTTTATTTTTATTTTCTATTTTCGTTTTCTTTTTGTTTATATTTATATAATCCTTTAAATAAATGCTCTAACCTCTTAAGTATTTATTTAAAGAATAAAATAAACTATAGCATAAAAAAATAAAGTGCCTTAATATTAAAACACTTTATTTTCTTTTATAAAACAACATATTTATTTTATAAATTTAATTGATAGCATTCATTTTCTAAAACAATATAAATTTTTTCTTTACATTTAGTAAAATATGCCTTTTTTAAAAGATATATATTTTCCAAAGAATTCTCCTTGTTTTTTTGACATATAGTTTTCACCTTATTTCTTGGATTATTTCTTTTAGAAATTTCTACAAGATTTTCTGTTAAATGTAATGAAAATACTTTTTTACCCGTACTTGTTTTATATAAAAAATATTCTAAAGATGCTTTAGTAGAAATTGAGTGAATTGAATTTTTAAGAAATTCTTTTTCATATTCTTCTTCTTTTATAAATGAATATCCTCTTTTCATTATAGAAGAAATCTCTTTATTTTCTTCATCAAACACTTTTATACTTTTTACTTCTAATGGATTTCCAAAGTTTTTAATTCCGTAAATATCAAATTGAAAAATATTATACAAAATTCCTGCTTCTTTGAATGAATGACCTTTTATACTTTCAAAAAATATAAATCCATTTATTTTTTTAATTATCATTCTACCAGAAATAATTTCACTATTTATGTTATACGCTTTTGTATTTTCATTTGTGATATTATAAATAATTCCTTGAACAAAAACTACTTTCCCTATATAAATTGGGTTTGATACAATATCTTCAATGTTTAAGATTATATTATCTTCTTTTTCTTGGTAAACAATTGCTGCCGAAAAAATAGTATTACTTAATTCTTGTATGTATTTTTTATTCTTTTTAGTCATTTTCTTTTCCTTGATCGAGAAATCACTCAATCAACCTTTCTTTTATATTATTATTTATATAGTTACAGTAGTTCTATAAGTAATCCTTTGTAGACTAGTACATTAATTTCACCTAAAACTTCGTCATTCATCTGATAAGTAAACGGCATATAACTTATAGTTTTTTCTTTTTCTTCTTTATATAATTGACCACTTATAGATAGAAGTCTTATCTCAGACGTTTTTTCTTCGATTTGAACATTTTCTTCTTGAATATCTTCCTGTACATTTAAATTTTCTACAACTTTTGGTTGTATTTTAAACTCTAGTACTTGAGTTTCATGCATTTTAGATTCAATAAGATAATATACAATGTCTTTTTCTACATCTAAAAAAAACGGATATCCTTTAATAAAAGATAAATTTAAGATTTTTTTAACTTCTACTTCAATAAGAAGATTTTCATCTTCTTTAGATTGTTCATACATTTTACCGGTAACTTCAAGTATATAATTTTTACTTTCTGGAATTGCAAATAATTCAGAAATAGTATACTCATCTTCTAACCGTTTAATTTTAACATCAAATATAATGTTATTCTTTTTTTGATATTTTTTTAGTTTATCTAATTCCATAGTGTTCTCCATTCTTAATTAATTTTCTTTTATTAACTTCCTTCTTTCCACTATTAAAATATTTATATAATTTATTAATGCTATTTTTATTTCCCTCAAAAAGAAATTATCACTCCCTTTTTATTATTTTTTATGTTTTCACATAAGCTATTTATATTATAGCACATTTTTCGAAAATAAAAAAGTTATGTAATCCTCGTTTTTTCTTATCTATTCTTATATATTTATTATTCTTACATATTTATAAAATTTATACAAAAAAGATATGTTAGTTATAAGTTATTTTGCTTTATTTCTAACATATCTTTTCATATATTTTTTCATTTTTTCTTTATTCTATTTTTTTGCTTTTTATATAAATAAATCTTTATTCTTATTTCTATTGAATTTCATTCCTTTCTTACTCGTAAGATGCCAACAATGGCATTTTTCACATAAATATGTTCCCATCGGTTTAACTCCTACATTCTTGCCATTTTTCCACCAGTCATCTTTAGATATTTTAGTAAGTGCTAACCGTGCTGCTAATTCACCATAAAATTTTCTTTTACCTGTAAATTTACAAATATTTTTTTCATCATTTTTCTTGTTCCCTTTATAATGTTTCTTACTAGCTTTGTTATTACCTTTATTGTAATCTTTTCTTGGCATAATTCCACCATCCTTTATTTATTAAGAATGAAATTTTCATCGTATGAGATAATTTATCTCTTACTTAATTTCGTATCTGTATTTAATTATATCATATTTATTTTTATATTCAAATTTTAATAAAAAAAGAAGAAGTTTAATATTAAACCCTCTTCTTTTTTTATTAATGTATAAATAATAATACTATTAAACCTAATATTATTCTATAATATCCAAATATTTTAAAATCATGTTTCTTAATAAATTTAATTAATCCTTTTATTACTATTAATGAAGTTATAAAACTTACTAATACTCCTACTCCTAAAATAATTAATTCTTGCATCTTAAAATGGAATCCAAATTTTAGTATCTTTATTAAGCTTGCTCCTAGCATAACTGGTATTGCTAAACAAAATGTAAAATCTACTGCTGTTTCTCTTGATACTCCAATTAATAATGCTCCTAATATTGTTGCTCCTGATCTTGATACTCCTGGAAATATTGCTGCTATAAGTTGAAATACTCCAATTACTATTGCTGTTTTCCATGTTATATCTTTTAGTTCTTGGATTTTAAACTCTTTTTTCTTTATTATTTTTTCAATTATTATAAATCCTATTCCAAATATTATTAATGCTAATGAAATTGAAATTGAATTATGGAATAATCTGTCAAATACTTCATCAAATTTAATAGCTATAATTGCTGCTGGTATACATGCTAATATAATTTTTAACCATAAAAATACAATATCCAAATCTACAAGAATCTTTCCTATTTTAAACTCTCTAGTTTTATCTATTGGGTTTATTTCTTCTAATCTATTTTTATTTCTTCTATTTATTTGATTTCTTTTTGTAAATTTAAACGGAAATATTTTATTCCAATATAAAATTATTACTGCAAGTATTGCACCTAACTGAATTACAACTTCAAATAAGCTATAAAAGTTTTTAGTAACATCTAAAGATACTATTTTATCAAGTATCATCATATGTCCAGTACTACTTATAGGTAACCATTCTGTAATCCCTTCTACAATTCCAAAAAGTCCTGCTTTTAATATTTCTATCATACTAATTCCTTCTTCTTTATTTTAATTATTTAATTATCTACTGATACATTTTCGTTTTCTACTTCTCTATATTTATTTTCGCTTTTCTTTTTCTCTTTATTATTATCTTTACTATTATTTTCAATACTATTTTCTTCTGCTCTATTTTCTTTATAGAATTCATCTCCTGGATATACTATATCTCCTCTTTTTAGTTTTTCTATAAAATTATCATATGCATTTTCGTTTTCTTTTTTTACTATTTTATTAAATAAATTGTATATATCTGTTATAGGTTGTGATGATATTTTTGAATTAACTATTTTTAATTCTTTATTTACTATAATATACTCTAATTTTAAATAGTCAAATCCATCAAATTGTAATTTTTCTGGTAAATTTGCAAATAATAAAATTCCATCTTTTATAAGTTTCGCACTAAATACATCAAATCCTTCATTAGCTTGTAACATATTATTTAGATTTTGATCTATTATTGTCCATTTGTTAGTATCTGATGTTTTTACTATATATTTATCTTCAAATTTTATTATATTCTTATATAATGGTGATATTGCCTTTGTTTCATAATCTATAAAATATGATACATTTTTATTATAATTTTTTATAAGTATTTTTCTTTGATCTACGTCTAGTATTTGTATTTTACCTGTTATTATTTTTCTTTTACCATCTGGTTCAAACCATCCTTGTTCATTTTTATTTGGTGAATAAAATGGTAAATATCCATTTTTAAATACATATAATCCTGTTTTATCATATAATAGATTTTCTGCATTTATATCTATTTGATCATTTATATCATTCTTTTTAGCAAATTTATATTTTGTTTTATTTCCCATTTGAGATTCAATTACTAAAACATCATATTTTTCACTAAAATCATATCTGTATGTATATTTTTTGTCTTTAATTTTTTCATCTGTATATATTCTTTTTTTATCTAAATTAAAATATGTATTATATCCAGATAGTTTTATTTCATTTTGCTTGAATGTATCTTTTAATTTCTTTTCAAATTCTTTTAATTTTAAAGTTTTATTTTCGTTTTCATATTCGGAGTTATATGTCATTACTTCTCTTACGTTTTTTAGAATTACTTTTGATACTTTATCTTCTGTAACTGATGCTATATCAAATTCTTTATCAAATACTTTGATTTTATAAAATGGTGTTGCAAAGTCATATTTAAATTCTATTTTTTTATCTCCTGAAGCATTTATATATCCCCATTTTCCATTTTCACCTTTTACATTTATATAAAGTTCTCTATATTCATCACCTAATTCTGTTACATATTTAAAGTAGTCTTCTTTATATGAAACTAGATTTACTTCTTCTTTTTTCTTTAAGAAATCTCCTATATTTTTGTATCCAACCATTGCTCCTGAAATCATAAATACTAATATCATTAATACTACATGTATCCCTATTATTATTGTATTTTCTTTTTCGATAAAATTACTTTTTTTAATATATTTAATTATTAATAATCCTGATACAATTAAGAATATTGAATATAGGTAATCAATCTGCCATAAAAATATCAGAGAGAAGAGCGTTATTAAATAATATATAAATAAATGCCCTTCTTTGATATTTAAAATTGAATATACTAAATTCATAGCAGAAACTACTATCAATAATCCTTTTAATCCTAAACTTATATAATCATATATTAATTTTTGATGTCTAGTAAATTCTGCTGCATTTTGTTTGTATAAAAATACAAATAATATAAATGCAAGTCCGACTAAAATGTTAGTAACAGCTACTATAAAATTAGTATTTCTTCCTTTCATACTTTACTCCTTTATAAGCCATTTAGCTAAATCTAAATCTTGTTCATTTATAAGCATTTCATGTTTTGGTACTACTCTAAATGTATATGCATAATTTCCACCATCATTCATTTCGATTTCTCCCTCATATACATATCTACCATTTTCTGTTTCTGCTATTTCTTTTAATTCTGTAGAATTTACTTTTACAATTTCTGTTCCATTTATTATTTTTACAACATATGCTTCTACTTTTGCATGTTCTTTTTTTACATTTCCAAAGTTTACTTCTGCTACTACTTTTTGTTTTTCTCCTGCAGAAATTTTTACATTAGATTCTGATAGATTAGTTATTATAATAGAATCCCATACATTTTTAGCAATTTTTTTGAATTTTCTAAATTCTAACACTTTTTCTAGATTATTAAAATATTTTTCTCCATATGTGCTAAGTGGCATATAGATATCATTTAAATAATCTATTAACATTCTATTTGCTGAATATTTTCCAGAATTTGTTGCCATAGTTTCTTTCATTCTATTTATCCATTTTTCTGAGATACCATTTTCATCTCTTTCGAAAAATTCTGGTATTATTTCATATTCTAATTTATCATATATGTCATCACTGTCTGCTTTATCTTGTTCTTCATTTGATGAATATGTATCTTGTGTTCCAATTGTAAATCCATTTTTACCATTGTATCCTTCTTCCCACCATCCATCTAATACACTAAAGTTTACTGCTGCATTTACTGCTGCTTTTTGTCCACTTGTTCCTGAAGCTTCATATGGTCTTCTTGGTGTATTTAACCATACATCTACTCCTGATATTAAATATCTAGAAATTGCCATATTATAGTTTTCTAATAATAATATTTTTCCTTTAAATTGTGGCATTTTTGCTATTTCTTGAATTCTCTTAATTAACTCTTGCCCTTGTAGATCAGCTGGATGTGCTTTACCTGCAAAAACTAATTTTACTGGTTTTGTTTCATCATTTAATAAGTTTGTTAATCTTTCTAAATCTTCAAATATCATTGTTGCTCTTTTATATGTAGCAAATCTTCTTGCAAATCCGATTATTAAATCTGTTTCTTTTAGACTTTCTAATGTTTCATTAATTTCTTCATAGCTTTCATAATTTCTTGTATATCTATTTTTTATATTTTTCTTTATCTCTCTTATTAATTTTTTCTTTATCTCTCTATGTGTTTTTGATAATACTTCATTTGGTATATTATAAACTTCTTTCCATACACTATCTTTATGTAATTCTTCTTGCCAGAAAGGTTTTAAATATTCATTCAATAATTTTTTCATTCCTGGTGCAAGCCATGTACATGTATGAACTCCATTAGTTACATGAGTTATTGGAACTTCATTTTCTGATGTATTTGGCCATACTTCTTTAAATAATTCTCTTGAAACTTTTCCATGTAGTTTACTTACTCCATTTCTTTTTCCTGAAAATTTTAAAGCAAAATATCCCATATTAAAACTTTTTCTGTATGTATCTGTTTTTGTCATACCAAATCCTAAAAATTCTTCTTCTGTTATTCCAAATTCTTCTGGTAATTGACTAAACATTCTTTTTATAAGTTCAATATCAAAAATATCTATTCCTGCTGGCACTGCTGTATGTGTTGTGAATGCAGTTTTTGATATAACTATTTCTTTTGCTACATTAAATGATACTTGTTTTTCTTTCATTATATTTCTTATACATTCTAAAATTAAAAATGCAGAATGACCTTCATTCATATGATATACATCTGGTTCATATCCTAATTTTTTAAGTGCTCTAACTCCACCTATTCCAAGTACTATTTCTTGTGCAATTCTTGTTACTTTATCTCCACCATATAATCTATGTGTTAATTCTCTATATTCTGTATTTTTATCATTATCTGTATCTAATAATATTAATCTTATTCTACCTACTTGTACCTCATATAATTTACAATAAATTTCTTTGTTATCAATTTCTACTTTAATAAATATAGGTTCCTCGTTTTCATCCTTTATTTCAAAAATAGGCATATTATCAATATCTACTTTAACATATGAAGTTAATTGGTTTCCATATCCATCTATTTTTTGAGTAAAGTATCCTTCTTTATATAGCATTCCTACTGCTACTAAAGGAATTCCTAAATCACTTGATGATTTTAAATGATCACCAGATAAAATACCTAATCCTCCAGAATAAATCGGCATTGTTTCATCCAATCCATATTCTGCTGAAAAATATGCTATACATTTATCTTTCCCATAATTTTTATTGTAATATGTATTTTTACTGTCCATATATGAATTAAAATCATTTTTTACTTTTTCATATTTAGCAACAAATTCTTTATCATTTGATGCAATTTCTAATTTTTCTTGTGAAACTAACTTCATAAATTTTATGGGATTTTTATCAATTCTATTCCATAAATCTTTATCTATTAATTTAAATAATTCTAAATATTCTGTATTCCATGTCCACCATAAATTATTAGCGATTTTATCTAATCCTTCTATATTTTTAGGAAGTTTTGGTAATACTGTTAATGTATTAAATATATACATTTTATCCTCCGTAAATCAATATTTTCTTTTGTAATACTAAATTTTATTAATTGTAAATTTTTAAAATTGTAAAACCAATTTATAATTTACCATTTAATCACATTTAATAATATTACATACAAAATATAATTTCTAGTAAATCACATTATTATATACATTTATATAATATTTGTATAATCTTTTTAAATATATTAAAATATAAGTATAAATAATTTATTATAAGTTTGAAAATTTTTGAATTTATATTGGAGGAATAATTATGATGAATATTTTAGAATTTATTAAAAATTTAGCTTTCAATCATCCTATACTAGGCCTAATCATCGCCGGATTGCTTTATACCGGAATAGTAAAAATATATAATAAATTTCTTGACCATTTTGGATTAAGAAATAATTTATTAGTAGTTATTACTCGTATGATTTTAACCCTTCCCGCTTTATTTATCGCAGCTATTTCTTTAAGAAAAGCTATTGATTTTTTTGGTATGATTGCAACAATCATCATGTTCGCACTTGTTTTACTTATAACTTGGTTATTTGGAGACAATATGTAAAAAAGCACTTCAACTGAAGTGCTTTTTTTATTTTGAATTATACAATATTTTATAATTTAATTTTATTTTATTTTTATTTCAATTTATTTTTACTTATTAACTTGATATATTTGTTTATTTTCTCCAACTTCTATATTTATATTTAATGATCTATCAAAACTATCTGATAAAATATCTACTAATATTTCTTTAGATGCATCTATTCCAAATTTTAATTCTTCTTCTGTTTTTTCATATCCTTCTTTTATTTTTATATCATAAATTTCCTCTAATGAGTTTGCGTATAATGTTATACTATTTATTTTATCTTTCCATTTACTCATTTTATCTACATATCCTATTCTTAATCCATTTAAAATAGCTTGTGGAATTCCTTCTTCTTTTTCTTCTTCTGTGTATTTTATATTGACACTTGCATATTCTAGAGTTTGTAAAAATTCTTCTCCTAGCACTAAAAATTCAATAATACTATATGTATCTTTAGGTGTTTCTAAATATTCGTATTGATTTTCTCCTATTCCATATACTTGCTCTTTTTTTGTTTCTTCATGGCTATTCTTTTTTTCCATTTTATCCTCCTCTTTTATTTTATTTATTCTTTCTATTATTTTACTTTTTATATTTTTTTCTTTACCCATAAAACTATTATTTTTCATTAATATTATTTCAATTACACTATCTTTAGAAATATATTCTTTATATTTATCTTTATTATATCTATATCCTTCTTTTTCCATTTCTATGTCTGTCTGTAATATATTAATTTCTTTTTTTTCTTTTATATTTATATCTAAATGTTTATTTAAATTAATATTATACCAATTATCATTTATCTTAATTTTATTTATATATATTGGTAACTGCTTACCATATTTTATATTATATACTTTAATTAATAAATTAGGAATATTTAACTCATCTATTCTTTCTTTTAAAAATTTAGGTGCTTGTAAAGTAAAAGTATTTATTTCTTTTCTTAAAATTTTGTTTTTAATATATATTTCATACAATTCCGAATCGTATATATATTCTTCTATTATATACCTTAGTACTCTCTTTACCTTTTCTAAATCATTTATATTTTTTTCCATAAAATCACACTTTTCTTTTTAAGTTTATATTTCATATATATTATACTACATTTAAAAAATTTATTTCACTTTAATCAAAAAAGAATGACAAATTTTATATATATGTCATTCTTTTTTAATATTCTATTTTAATTTATTTTGTTATATCCTTTATATCTAAATATGTTTTATTATGTTTTCTTTTTTCTGATGTACCAATAATTAATAACTTAATAGCAAAATATCCATATATTCCAAACCAAATTTCTTTTTGATTTATAGGATACATAAATGTTATTTCTAAAACATTTAAATAATATGTATATATATATGAAAAAGCTATTAATTCTAATCCTCTTATAAATTTCATATATTCTTTTTCTTTAAATCCAATTTCTAAGAAAAAGAATGATGCTATTGCAAATATTACTGGAATAAACATTAATTGCTTATTTGTTAATATTTTAAATTTAAATACTGTAAAATATGTAAATAATAAAAGTATTGCTACTACCATAAATACTATTAATTCAATAGCTACTTTATATATTAATTTCTTTTTTTTATTTTTACCAAACAGTCTACTTTTATTATGTTCTTTTAATATTTTTTCAATATTATTTTCTTCAGATTCTTCTAAATCTTCAATTAAATGATTTGAAAACATATCATCTTCTTTAAGATTTTTTTTATTCTTCTTTATATTCTTCTTAGCATTTTTATTTGTTTTTTTACCGCTTATATTATCATCTTTTTTTAGTTTATCTAAAGCAGCTGCTTTTATTCTCTCATTTATAAATTCTTCTTGGTCTAATCCAAATTTATTTCTGGTAATTTCTATATTTAAATTAAATAATTCATCTTCTTCATTATTATCTTTTTTTAATTTTTTTATTATTTTTTTCTTTCTTTTTTCTTTTTCTTCTTTTATTTTTTCATTATGTTTTTCTTCATCTGTTTCTGCATTTTCTTTTTTCTTTTCCTTTTCTTCTTCAGCTAAACGTTCTTTCTCTCTTTTTTTGTTTTTTTCTACTTTTTCTTTTGTTAGCTTTTCTTCTTCTAACTCTTCTTTTTCTTTTACCATATTTAAAGATACTATATTTATTTTTTCTTTAGGTTCATTAGAAGAAAATAATTCTAATTCTTGTTTATTTTCCTTTTTATTCTTATTTTCTTTTTCACTTTCTTCTTTAATTTCATCTGCTATTCTTTTTTTGTTTATAGATTTTTCATCTATCTTTTTTATTTCTTCCATCTTACTTTTTAAAGTTTTGTTTTTTGCCATTAAAAATCTCCGTATATATATTGCAGTATACTTGCAAAAGATATTCCTGCTGTTTCTGTTCTTAATATTCTTGGCCCTATTAATGTAGAAATAGCTCCTACACTTTCTAAATATGTTATTTCTTCTTTTGTTATTCCACCTTCAGGCCCTATCACTATCGCTATTTTTATTTCGCTATTAGATACATTTTTTTTATTAATTTTATCCGTTATTTTTTTTATTGTTTCTTTTAAATTTTCATCATGATTTTCATATAATACAACTGTAGCATCATATTCTTCAAAAGTTTCTTCTTTTAAACTTGGAACATATTTAATTTTTGGAATATATGTTCTTCTTGATTGTTTGCATGCACTTAAAACTATTTTATACCATCTTTCTATTTTTTTAGTTAATTTGCTTTTATCTAACTTAACAACATTTCTATCAAAATTTACAAGTTTAAATTCATATACTCCTAGTTCTACAGATTTTTCAAAGAAATATTCTAATCTATCAGATTTGGCTATTGCTTGAAACATTGTTATTTTTAAATTACTTTCTACTTTTTTTTCTATTTTTTCTTTTATTTGAAATACTATATTTTTTTCTTTAATATCTATTTTTACTATTTTTGAAACATACTCCATATTTCCGTATATTATATTTAAGATATTATCTTCTTTTTTTCTCATAACATTTACTATATGATGATATGATTCTTTATTATTTATAATTATATTATTTTCTGTTTCATTTAATATATCATTTCCTTTTTCAAAAAATATATTCATATTTATCTCTTTCTTTAATTAATTATTGCTATTATTTTGATTATATTCTTTCATAATCATTACTCTTTCACTTGTATTTTCACTATCAGTTTTTTCTTTGATTTCCATTATTTTCTTTCTTAAAAGAGTAAATAATTCTTTAGTATCTTGTTTTCTTAAAGTTATATTTATTGTTTCTTTTATTGTATCTATATTTATTGTTGAAAATATTAATCTATCTTCTTTAGAAATATCATTTAAATATTCTAATTTTATAGTCTTTACTTTTTTTCTTGGAAATAATAACCCTACTTTTGTTGCAACAAGTATTCCTTTATCTGTAATAGCTATTGCTGATAATTTCCCATAAAAATCCCATGGCATATACCAAAATGTAGATTTTTCTCCTTCTGATCCAATAAATGCAATATGTATTTTTTCTTCTGTATCTAATCCTTCTTCTATTTGTTCAAATAATCCCTTTGACAATGTATCTGATAATTGACTTCTATTAATTTTTCTTACTATTTTAAACCATTTTAACATTTCTTCTGCTGTTTTCATATTTACCTCATATTTATACATTATATATTTATTATACTTTTAATTCAATTAGTTAAGTTATCCTTTATTTTCTTGTTCCTTTATTCTTTCATATTCTGATAGGCTCATTATTCTTCCTTTATATTCTACTATCCCATCCATATCACTTAAAACATTTACATCTTCTAAATCTTCTTCTATTTTAGGAAAGTCTTTATTTTTTATTTTTTCTTCAATCTCTTTAGAAATCTTTAAATTTTTAGCATCTCTTTCTACTTTTTCTAAGTCAGTATAATTATTATATTCCATTTATAATTCCTCCATATTTATAATATTCTCTTTTATTTTAAAAAAAGGCAGAAACCTGCCTATTAAATTAAAAATATTTATCTATTTCCATTCATTCCTTCATTTAGTGCAGGATTAGAATTTTTAATTCCAAACAATGATTTAAAGGCATTTACTATACTTCCTAAAAATGATTCTTTTACTTCAACTCTTGTATCTTCTATGAATTTAAAATATCCATTATCTAAATCACTGTCATTATTTATAGATATAACTTCTATTTTTTTTGTTTCTTCAAATATATTTTGTTCTGCTTCTTTCTTAGCTAAAACAACTTGTCCTGTATTTTCATCCAAAGTAAATTCTGAGAAAGCTATTTTTTCATCTTTATCTACAAGTGAATTTTCATTATTAAAAATCTCGTTTTTTATTGTATCAATTCTTATTGTACTTTTTAATTTTTCTTCTTCGTCTTCTGCTAAAGTATTAATTTCTTCTTGTTTTTCCTTTAATACTTCATCAAGTTCTAAAAAACTTTCTTCTTTAGCCTCTTTTGTTTCATTATTATTTAATGATTCTGTTTCAATTTTTGAATCTAATTTAATTGTTTCTTCATTTTCTTTTGTTTCTTCAAATTCAATTTCTTCTACTACATTATTTTCAGATTCTTCTTTATCTTGCTTTTCTTCATTTGTATCAACTTTAACAACTACATTTTCTTGTAATTCTTCTTTTACTGCATTATTAATATTTTCTTTTTCTATTTTAATTACACTATACTTATTTGGAGAAGGAATTTTCTTTAAAGCTTCTGCTATTTCTATTCCAATAAAACTCAATGCTTTTGATCTATCTTCTACTCTTTCCATATCTACTTCTATAAATAGATTTGATTCTAGATTTGAAATTTTAGATTTTATAACTTTTTCTGCTGCTTCTAATTCTTCTTTTGTTTTCATACTTTCATTAGCAATTACAGTTAAAGCTTCTGCTATTGTTTTATTAAATTTTCCTTCGTATCTATCTAATTTATCTATCCAATAAGCTTCTTTTAATTTAACAGTATCAAATGCTTCTTTTAAAAGAACTGACATTTTTATATTTTCTTCTCTTTTTCTAATTAAATTTTCTATTTCCTTATTATTTAAATCAAATTGTTCAGTAGCATATTCTACCAATTTATATGCTTCTTGATATACTTCTGCTGGAAAATTATTTTTATTTGGATATTCTGTTAAATATTGTGTTATTGATTCTACTAAATCTTTAAAATAAGCATCTTCCTCTAATTTAATTATTTTTCTTTTGCTTTTTGGATCAACTAATTTTGTTACTTTATCTATATTTGATAGTATTTTTTCTTCTGTTATTATCATTCGTACATCAACAGATTTTACTTTTTTTATAAAAACTGACATTTCTTTCCCCTCTATTCTTTTAAATTATATTAAATAGAATATTAAATCTCAATAAATATTACATTAAATTAATGTAATATTTTATTTTTTTTATCGCTATACCTCTTATTTCCGTAAGACAAAAAAATAAAGTGTATACTTGTTAAAACACTTTATTTTACAATTATATTTGTCCTATAAATTTTTGTATTGCATTTAATGTTAATACAATTAATAATATTATTGCTATTTTTATTAAATACTTTATATTTATATGTCCAATTTCTTTTCTTACCAATTCTGGTTTTAATTTTAAATTTTTAGGATTATTTCTATTTCTTATATTAATTCTATGTTTATTAAAATCAATTCCAGACATTTTATTAACTTCTTCTATTAGTTCTTTAAATTCTCTTTCTGACATTGGTTTATTTTTCCAAGAGTTATTACGTATCTTTTGATATCTTTCAAGAACTCTAATATATTTATTATAATCTTCTTCCCATAATCCAGTAGGTACTTTTTCGTAAGCATCAAATACTGCTTTTGCTTCATCTAAAAACAACATTTGATCTTTTAAACTTGTTTTTTCATATGTTTGAACAAATTCATATAATTTTTGAAGTCTTGCATTTGCAAGTATAAATTCATAAAAACTTTGAACATCCATTCCTGCTAATTTTACTTGATATAACGCAAACACAACAAGTGCTGATATTATTATCATAAGTACCATTGATATTCCTATTAATGCCATATTTTCCCCTTAGTTAAATAAATCGTATTTTTCTTCTGTATAATTAATTTTATGTTTCGGATTAATTTCTTGAGTTCTTTTTTTCTTTTTTTCTATCTGTCTTTTTTGTTCTTTAGTATCAATAGAATTACTCATTATCTCCGTATGTAAATTATTTATTTTCTTTATTTGATTACTATATTGTCTATCTCTTATATTTTCGATAAATTCTGCAATCATTCTTTGTATAATTTCTAATTTTCCATTTTCTTTTTTATTTATTTTCTTTAAATATTTTGAATTTGAATTAA
>JABCPO020000013.1 GCA_013333105.2 Clostridiales bacterium
AAATATATTGTAATATTTCTTATGATCGTATTGTGAAAGGTATAAGTTTAAAAGAGATTTCTGAAAAGTATAATCGT
This sequence comes from Clostridiales bacterium, assembly GCA_013333105.2. Classification (GTDB taxonomy): domain Bacteria; phylum Bacillota; class Clostridia; order TANB77; family CAG-508; genus JABCPO02. Next base: position 78 of record JABCPO020000013.1, read on the forward strand.
GGGTATACTACAATATATCGGATATGTGAGGTTGCTAAAGTTCATGGAATAAATTGCTTTTATTCTTTGAAAAAACCTGGTGAATATACAGAAAATGAAATTGAAGATATAGTTAGAAAAATTTTGAGTAAAGGGGAGTATAATCTTACTCGTGAAAGTGTAAAATTAGGATTTATAAGTAGCGAATCTTTAAGAAAATGGATTAATAGATATAAAAAGAAGAATAATACTGATGAAAACGAGATTAATGAGGTAAATAAAGAATTACATTTAAAAGTATATTTTGAAAAGTTTAAAGCTGGAGAGAGTTTAGATTTTTTAATTTCTGAAAAAAATTCTAAAAATAAAAATTATATTAAGTATTATAAAAAATTGTATGATGAATATGGATATGAATTATTAGAAAAATTAAAACATAAAAATTCAGCAAATGTGCGTTATAGTAAAGAAATGATAAAAAAAGCAATAGATGAAGTTCTTATAGATGGTAAGGATATAGAAGAAGTTTCTATTAAATATATGCTTTATACACCAGATCTTTTAAAAATATGGTTAAAAAAAGAAAGATTAACGTTTTTAACCGATTTTGAAAAAGAAAGAAATGCAAGATATTATGAGGTTGCTAAATGTATAGAAAAAGGTATGACAAATCAAGAAATTGCTATTCATGTAGGCTTTTCTAATAAAGCTTATGTGTCTAAAATACGTTCGATTATGAAATTATATCCACCGGAAATATTTAAAAAGGAGAATGCTGAAAAAATAGTTTATAATGAAACATTTTATATGTTGGTAGTAGATGAAATTTTAGAAAAAAATATATCATGTTACAAGGCGTCTATAAAATATGGAATGGTTAGTGCAAATCCGTTAGAAAAAAGATTGAATAATATAATAAGAAATAACAAAAAACAAAGTAAATAATATTATTAATAATTAAAGAATATAGTATAATTCTTATTAATATTTGATTATCTAATATAGAAAATATGCTATTGTTGATTAAAAAGAGTGTATATATAAATATATACACTCTTTTTATATTTGATATTATATAATAGGTATGTTAAAGTGAGGAAAAATGAATATATATAAAATAAAATACGATGAAGAATATAGTAAAATAGTAGATGATAAGGGAAGAATAAATAAAGAATACAAAAGTAAAATAATGTATGATATAGAAAAAACTTTAATAACAAAAAAGGTTATGGATATATGTATATATATAACAGATATTAGAAAATGGAATAATAAGATATTTAATAATAGAGATTTTGATAAATTTTCAACTAGAATAAGTCGGTATATATATTGTACTGGATAATTATACAGAATGTGAAAAATTAAAGTTAGATGTATTTAATAAAGTTTTTAGAAAAATAAAAAAAATATCTGAAGTTATAAAAGGTAAAGATGATTTTGAAAAGTCATATTTTTTAGCTTCATATTTAGCAAGAGAATTAGTGTATCCATATATTGAAGAGAAAAAGATTAGATTAGGGAGAAAATTAAATAAGAAAGAAGAAGAAAATTATAAAAATATAAGAAGTTTAAAAAGTATACTTACTAAAAGAGCTAATTGTGTAGGATTTAGTAAAGTATTTTATTATGTTGGTTCATTAGTTGGCCTTAAAATATGTAATTTATCTTTTATGGTAAAATTAAAAAATACATTTGGTCATCAAGTAAATTTAATTAAAATAAATGATAAATGGTATTTTTTTGATATTACAAATTCTGTAAATGAGTTAGCTAAAAGAACAAAATCTTCTTTTATGTATGAAGGTAAAGAGATATTTGATAAAGAAATATTATATACTACAAATCTTTTTTCAAATGATAAAATAGTAAAAAATAAAATTAATGCATTTTTTAAAGAAAATAATATATATATTTCAGAATGCAAAGATTTAAGAAAATATCCTAGAAGTAAAGAAAAATATAATTTTGATAAAATAGTAAAAAATTTACTTGCTGATAAAAGTTTTACTGTAGAAAAGGTAGAGAATATATCAAATATTACAAAAGATGAAGAAATAAAGAGGGTATTTGATAGAAATAATAATTGGAGACTAAAAGAAATAAAAAAAAGAATTAAGTTAAATGAGATTTTAAAAAACAAGTTAAAAAGTGTTAATTTAATGGAATATATAAATGATAATGGCAAATTAAAATATAAGTATGAAATTTATACAGATATAAAAGAAATAAATGAATACTTAAATATGATAAAAAATGGTAAAGTTAAAAATTTTTTTGAAACTAAAAAATTTTATAAAAATATAGTTGGATTTAGAATAAAAATGGAATATAGCAATAATGAATATAATGATATAAGAGAATTATTAAAATCGATTATTACTGAATTAAAATCTGATTATAGAAGTTATATACATGATAGATATATTATAGAATTTATAAATGTTAATAAAGTTAAAGAATTAGTTACTTTATAAATAATTAAGTAAATTTAATAAAAAATAGTAGAAAATCATTTTAATATAAAGAATTGATAATTATTAGAGATGTACTTAATTCTTTTTTTGTATTTTAATTTATGGTATAATATATTTGTATTAATTAAGGAAGGATGGTGGTAACTAATGAAACCACTAGATATAAAAGGAGAAATTAAAGATAATCAAATTCGGATTAAATCACATTTAGAGTTTTTTGATGAAACTACTTTATCAAGGATGCTAAAAGAAGAATTAAGTGATATTAAAGGAGAGTATTGTTATAAAGATTTGTTAAATAATGTTTATGAAAAATACTATGTTCCTTTTTTATCTACAAAGGAAAATGTCTATGATATTAATAGAAATTTCTTTTTTAGAGGTGCTAAAAAAGCATATATTCATGAATATGAATTTAAAAAAGGAGAAGTACCTGATGAGTATCAACTTATAAATTATATATGGCTTGAAATGGCAGAAGATTTTGTAAGTTTTATTATTGAAGTATCAATTTTTTTAAGAACTAATGCATTGGTATTTAGAAATAAAGAACTTGATGAAGAAATGTTAAAATATTTAGAATTTGCAAATGAAAATTATTATGAAATGTTATATCAAAAAATTAATTTACTTTTTGTAAATAGTGATAATGATGATATTACGTGGTTTTAAAATCTAAAATGATGATTATTCTTTAAAGAAAAAGATATATAGATTTATTAATCTATATATCTTTTTTTTATTGTATATATTTAGTAATATATATATAGATGAATAAAAAAAGAAAATAAAGAAAGAGAAATTTTATGAAAATATATTTGGGTGGAGCTAAAACTGGAAAGACAAATAAAATATTAAGTAATGCAATTGATGATGCTTTAAAAGGTACTAAAGTATATTTATTAGTACCAGAAACTAAGGCATATATGTATGAGTACATGATTAGTAAAAGATTAAATAATTCTAATATATTTATAGAAGTTTTAACTTTTTCTAGACTAGGATATTATATATTAAAAAATACAAATTACAAAAATGTTATGTATATTGATGATGAAATTAGAAAAATATATATAAAGAAGATTATAGGTAGAGTTTCATTAGAATTATTAGGAAAAGATAAAAATATAGAAGATATATCAGAACTTATTTCAAAGATAAAGAAAAATGGATTAACAAAAGATGATATTTTAGAAAAATATAATAGTTTATTAGAAAGTATTAATTCTAATGAAAGTGATATATCTAATATAGATACTTCGATATTAGATATAAAGATTAATGAAATAATAACTATATTAGATGAATATGATAAAGAGCTTGGTAATAATAAGGATATAGAACAAAAGAATGAAATATTAAATATAGCTATTAAAAATTCTGACTATTTTAAAGATAGTAATATATATGTGGATGGATTTGACGGATTTACTTTAATGCAATTTAACATATTAGAAAATATATTTGATAAAGTAAATGATGCATATATTTCACTTACACTTGATAAGCTTACAACAAATAATGAGATTTTTTTAAGCAATAGAGAAACGTTAAATACATTATTAAAAATAATGCAAAAAAGTACATCTAATATAGAGTATGAGGTATTTGAAGATATACATGTAGAAAATAATGCTTTAAAAATATTTAACACTTTATATACTAAAAATAAAGAAGTAGAAGATTTGTTTAATTCTATTAAAGATTGTGATGAATATATAAATATATATGAATATGAAAATAAGTCAGATGAAATAAAATGGGTAGCATATAATGTGTTTAGAGATATAAAAGATGGAATAAATGTAGAAGATATTCAAGTCATTATGAATGATTTTTCTAAGCATAAAAATGAACTTAAGAAAGAGTTTTCAAAATATAATATAGAAGTTGATATTAGAGAAGAAAAAAGTATAAAAAATAATTTACTTGTAAGGTATATATATTTATTATTGTCATCTTCATTAGTTAATGTAGAATCAATTGTAGAGTTTTTGAAATTAGATTTATTTACTGATTTAGGTATAGAACTTTTAGATGTATATAGATTAGAAAAATATATAAAACTTTGGGATATTAATAATAAAAGAATTAGAACTGAGTTTAAATATGGAAGTTCTAATGAGAATTTTGAAAATGTAGTAAAAGTAAAAAATATAGCTTTACTTTATATAGATTCATTTATCAAAAGTTTATTAGATGAAAATGTGGAAGATAAAAAGGAAGAAATTGATATTACTAAAGAGTTTAATAAACATTCTAATAGAATAGGTAAAAAGAGGTTAGATAGTAGGTATATATCAGAAAAAATATATATTCATTTAAAAGAAAATAAAATTTTTGATAAGATATATTTATGGATTAATGATAAAGAAAATAATGAAGATTTAAAGTCAGAGTATATACAAGTTATAAATAATGTTAATGGAATATTAGATAAATTATCAAAATTAGGTGAAGTTTCATTAAAAGAGTATCTTGAATTATTTATGAGTTTAGTTGAAAAAAATGCACTAAAACCAATTATAAAGAATAATACATTAAATGTAACTGATTTAAAAAATGTAAATGAATTTAGTAAAATTACATATATTCTTAGCTTTGAAGAAGATATTACTCCGAAAAATAGTAGCAGAGTTGGAATTATAAGTGAAAAGGAAAATGAAATATTAAAAACAGCTAATATAAATATTTATGATACATATGAGGAATTAGATAAGAAAAATGATATTTTATTATATCATGCACTTATGTCATCAACTAAAAAATTAACTTTAAGTTATTCTAAGTATAATGATATTACAAAGTCAGAATTACTTCCAAGTTCATATTTATCTAAGATATATAAGTTAAATGTAAAGAAGAATGAAGTGATTGGTAATTTTAATATATTTAGAGAAATAGAAAAAGGATTAGAATTAAATGTTAGTGTAGATAATGTTTTAAAATATATTCCAGATAATGAAGATATTTTTAAGGAATTATATATTCACTATAATAATGAGATTTCTAAATATTATGAGATTTTAGAAAATGATAAAAAAAATATAAATGAATTCGAAGAAGATAAAAGTGATATTAAAGCAAAAATAGTAATATATGAAAAGCTTTTAAATAGTATATTAAAAAATAGTAATATGATTAAAATATATAATGAGGTTCAAAAATTAAATATTATAGAAAATCTTTCACAAGATTTGATAGATAAAATTTATAAAAAAGATATTAATATGACAGTTTCTAGATTAGAGGAATATGCTAGATTTCCTTTTGCTTATCATTTAAAGTATATCTTAAAAATAAATGAAGAAAGGACTTTTAAAATCGGTTCAGTAGATACAGGGTCATTTATTCATGAAGTTATAGAAAAGGTTTTTGATAATATTACATCAAAAGAGATTAAAAGTTATAATATTTCAAATAAGGAAAACTTTAGTGATTTAGAAATACTTTCTAAAATTAATAAGGAAGACAAAGTTTTAAAAGAAAATATATATAAGTATAGAGAAAGAATAGAAAGTGAAGTAGAAAAACAGGTTGAAAAGGCTTTAGAAGATAAAAAATATGAAATATTAGTTGCATCACCAAAGTATAGAAGACTTACAGAAAAATTAATTAATGATTTAAAAGATATATGTTTAAATATAGCTGAAACAATTAGACTTAGCAATTATGAAATATTTGGAAATGAGATTCATATTGGTATAAAAAAAGAAGATGGAAAAGAAAATTATCCTGCTAAAATAATAAATTCAAAAGGTAGAAATATTAAAATTTATGGAAAAATAGATAGGATAGATGATAACTTAAATAATTTAAATGATATTAGAGTAATAGATTATAAGTCTAGCGGCAAGGAGCTTGAGATTTCTAAAATAGTATCTGGATTACAATTACAACTTATTGTGTATGCTAAGATAATGGAAGAATTATTAAAAAAGGATAATTCAGGATTGTTATACTTTAAAGCTAATAAATCAATTAATACATTTAGTAAAAGACCAATTAGTCAAAATTTAAAGAGTGATCCAAAACTTACAGGATTATTAGTTGGAGATAAAGAAATATTAAAAGATATGGATACTACTTTAGATGAAAATAATAAAGAAAAGTTAAAATCTAAAATATTAAAAGCTGGATTTACATCAAAAGGTGATATCAGCAAAGCTACAAATATTATATCTAAAGAGGAGTATAAAAAGTTAGAAGAAATGGCAGAAAAAGCTATTGAAGATATTGTTAATAATATTTTAAAAGGTGATATTTCTATAACTCCATACAAATATATAAAGAATAACAAAAAAGAGTCTGATGGATTAGATTTTGATCCTTATGGAATTATTCATAGATTTGGAAAAGATAATAATTTTAGATATATATATGATAAAAATAAAGAAGAGATATTAAGTTCTTTTAAGGAAGATTGTAAGGATGATGAAAAATAAAATAATAAATAATTTAAATTAATTGTTTAAAACTATATATAAAATGTGGTAAAATATTAGTATTAGTAGTTTAAACTACATAAGGATTTTTTTTAGAAAGGATAAATATGTATTTAATAGTTGGACTTCGGAAATCCAGGCCTTGAATATGAAAGAACAAGGCATAATATGGGATTTGATGTTATAGATAGAATTGCAAATGCTTTTAATTTAAATTTTAAAGCAGATACTAATGGATTAGTTGCTAAGGGGAAAATTAATGGCAAGGATATTATTTTATTAAAACCTACAACATATATGAATTTATCAGGAAATGCAATATTACCTTTAAAGAAATTTTATAAATTGCAAGATAAAAAAATAATTGTAATTTATGATGATAAAGATACAGTACCTGGAAATATTAGGATTAGGAAAAATGGTTCAGCAGGTGGGCATAATGGTATAAAAAGCGTATTAAATGTTTCAAAAGATTTTATACGCGTTAGAGTTGGAATAGGATTACCTAAATATTCAGGAGATATGATAAACCATGTTATATCTAAAGTAAAAAGTGATGATGAATATGATTTACTTCAAGAAGGAGTAAAAAAAGCCGAAAAAGCTATTTATGAAATATTAAAAACAACTGTTGATATAGCAATGAACAAATTTAATAATTCTAGAGAACCGAAAGGGTATAAAAAAGAAAGTAAAAAAGATAATAAAAAAGTAAAAGAAATTAAAAAGGAGAAAAAAATGAATACAGTATACATTACAGGACATAAAAATCCAGATACAGATGCAGTGATGTCTGCAATAGTATTAGAAGATTTATATACAAAATTAGGAAAAAATGTAAAAGCAATAGTACAAGGAAAACCAAGCAAAGAAACACAATTTGCATTAGATTATATAGGGTTAGAAACACCAGAAATAAAAACAACTTTACCAGAGGGAACACATGTTATGCTTACAGATCATAACTACAGTGAAGAGTCATTAGAAAATATTTCAGAATTACATATTGATGAAGTAATTGATCATCATGCTGTTAAATTAGTTGTTGGATATCCATTATATTATAGAGCAGAGCCAGTTGGATGTACATGTACAATATTATTTAAAATGTATAAAGAAAATAATGTAGAAGTTACAGAAAAAATGGCAAAAGCTATGTTATCAGCAATAATTTCAGATACATTATTATTTAAATCACCAACATGTACAGAAGAAGATATAATGATTGGAGAAGAATTAGCAAAAATAGCTGGAATTAACAAAGAAGAATATGGACTAAATCTATTAAAAGCAGGAACAGATTTATCAGACTATACAGTAAAAGAAAGATTAAATATTGATGCTAAAACTGCAGAATTTAATGGATTTAAAGCAACAGTAGCACAAATAACAACAGCAGATATAAATGAAAGCTTAAAAGAATTAGATATGTATAGAGAGGGAATTAATGCAGAAATAAATGAAAATGGATTAGATTTATTTATGTTATTAGTTACAGATATTATAAATAGTGATTCACAAGTAATTGCTTTAGGAAATAAACAAAATGTTGTTGAAGAAGCATATAATGTTAAATTAGAAAATGACAATGCATTCTTAAAAGGAGTAGTTTCAAGAAAGAAACAAGTTATACCTGTAATAACAGAAGTATTTAATAAGCAATAATAAAGAAAAAATAAGAAAATAGATAAACAAAAGAATAGATGGGAAAATGGTAGATAGGTATGAAAAATATAAATTTTAAAATATTAATACCTATAATATTATTAATAGTAATTGCAATTCTAGGATTTATATTTTTTAAAATGGGTAAAAAAGTAGCTAAAGTAAATCCAGTAAATCCTAGAAAATATTTTATTCTACAATCACAATCTGGAAATAACCCTGGTAAAGAAGGAGTTATAGATAAAGATGGAAATGTAATATTAGAACCAATATATGATACGGTTGTAATTCCAGATTTATCAGAACCAGTATTTGTTGTAAGTGATGGAGAAAATAATTTTAAATTATTAAATGATAAAAAAGAAGAAATTTTTAAAGGATTTAATAATAAAGAACCTGTAATAGGTAATAGTAAAAATGTTAATAATAATTATAGAGCAGCAATTAAGTATAAAAAAGATGGAAAATTTGGACTTTTAAATATAAAAGGAAAAGAAATATTAAAACCGATTTATGAAGAAATTACAACGGTAGAAGATGATACTCAAAATTATAAGGTGAAGAAAGACGGAAAATTTGGACTTGTTGATGATGAAGGAAATACATTATTAAATCCAGAATTTTCAGATATAAAATCTGCCAATAAAACAGCGTGGAATGAATTTTCTGTGAAACCAGGATATATTATTTCAAAAATAACAAATAAAGGTCCGGTAGAGGGATTTTCAGATATAAATGGTAATATACTTATATCTCCAAAATATGAAGATGTAGAAAAACTAGAAATACCAGGTGATGATTATTATATGTTTGTACAAGATGCAGGAAAAAAAGGATTGTATAAAAATACAAAACAAATACTTCCTACAACATATCAAGAATTATCATATAGTAAGAAAAATATAATAATTAAAAAAGATGGAAAATATGGGATGACTACCTTAGATGGGAAAGAAGTTATTTCACCAAGATTCACTTCATATAATCCGCAAGATAATTTTGTCGCATTTACAGATGCAGATAAAGAATATGTTTATGATGAACATGGAAATCAAGTAGGGAAAGGTGTATATAAGATAATTTCTTCTGCTTCAAATAAAAATTATATAATTGTTGAAAATTATTCTGGAGAGAGAATGGCAGTAAATGGGGATAAGCAATTAAATGAAGGATTTATTGATATTACATACGCCTTTGATGATAAATTTATATTTTTCAAAAATGATAAATATGGAGTTGCTAGTTTTTCAAAAGGAATAGAAGTTAAAGAAAGTTATGACTATATAACACCAATTCAAGGAACAAAGATATTAGAAGCAAGAACAAAAAAAGGTGTAGAGTTATATGATAAGGATCTAAATAAAATACAATTTAATGGCGAATTTACTTTAGATACATTAAAAAATAAAGTAATGGTAATGCAAAATGATAAAGAAAGAAAATACATTAATTTAGATGGAAAAGAAGTTGATGTAGTTAAAGAATTAGATTTACCGGCATATCCATTTAAAGAAAATGGTAAATATGGATTTAAGAAAAAAAGTGGAGAAGTTGTTGTAAAAGCAGAATACGATATGGTTTCAGACTTTAATGAATATAACTTTGCAAGTGTAAAGAAAAATGGTAAATGGGGAAGTATTAATTCTAAATTTGAGCTTGATTCAAAATTAACATATGATTTTAATTCAAGTAATTTAGTTCCTAAATTTATAGGGAAATATATAATTGATGATGAAAACAGCCTATTTGCAATTGATCTACCAAAAGATGGAAAAGAAGGGAAAGATTAGAAAAGATTTAAATCTTTTCTTTTTTTTTATATTCATTTATGTTTAATGTAAAAAAATAATTAAATAATTGATTTTTTAAATATATGTATATATACTGAAATTAATATAAAATAATAGGGGGAATTCTATGGGAAAAGGGAATAAAATTAAAAAAGGAGCAATAATATTATTTATAGTTATAATAATATTAATTACAGGGGTTGTTCTTGCACATAAGTTTTTAAATATGCAAGAAGTAAAAGAAAAGGCACAAGAAATTATTAAAAATGAACCAAAACAAACATCACCAAGAATATTTAATTACAATTCAAAAGAAAGACCAGTTGCTGTAATGTTAGATAATAATACAAATGCATGGCCACATTCAAATATAAATAATACATATTTAATATATGAAATGGAAGTTGAAGGTGGAGAAAGTAGATTAATGGCATTATTTAAGGACAAACAAGATGTTGTAAAACAAGTTGGACCTATAAGAAGTGCAAGACACTATTTCTTAGATTATGCAATGGAAAATGATGTACTATATGCACATATTGGACAAAGTCCAAAAGCAGAAAGTGATTTAAAAACTTTAAAAATGCCTGATATTAATGGACAACTTTATGATACATTAAAACCAAGAAATGAACAAAATGAAAAAGAATTTTGGCGTGAAAAAAGCAAGGTTAGACCACATAATGCATATACATCAATTAAAAATTTATTTAATATAGCTAAAGATCCAAAAGTTAAATATGCTATTGAAAGTACAGTAAAACCATCATTTAAATATTCAATAGATAAAGAAATTGAATTAACAGGAGAAGATGTTTTAGATGCGACTAAAGTAACTGGAAAGTATAATAACAACAATAAAACTGTATTTGAATATGATAAAGAAAAGAAAGAATATACAAAGACATCAAAAGGAAAGTTACAAAAAGATGAAGCTTCAGGAGAAGTATATACAATTAAAAATTTAATAGTATTAAATGCACCAACTTCTGATTTAACAGATCCTGAACATAAAGGGAGAAAAGATGTAAAAACAGTTGGAACTTTAGAAGGATACTATATAACAAATGGTAAAGCTATTAAAATTAAAGCAACAAAAGATTCAAGACAAGGTAAAACAAAATATACAGATTTAAAAGGAAATGAAATAGAAGTAAATGATGGAAGAACATATATAATGATTGTACCTATGGATGAAAAAATTGTAGTAGAAGGAGAAGATTCTGCAAAAGAAAGTGTTAAGGAAACAGTAAAAGAAGAGCCAAAAAAGGCTAAAAAAACTAGATAAAATAAATAAAAAAATATAAATAAAAGTAAAGAAAGATACATTAATAAATAACATTATTATGTATCTTTTTTATATAGATTATATAGATATTTTGTAAATGAATTGTTAAAATTTTAATAAAAAAAGGGGGGGGGTATATAGAAAAAATAGACCCTAAATGATAGTATAAAATGGAACTAAAAAGAAAGGAAAAGAAAAATAAAGGAGAAGTTATGAAACTAAAAAATAAAAGTTTAATAGTATTAAGTGTACTATTTACATTAATAATTTGCTTATCAATATATTTTTCGAATTTTGGAAATGTAAAAAATATAATAAACAATGGTATTAATCTAAATACTAAGGTATCAAAATTTGCAAATTACAGAATTAATGTAGAAGGTGCAGATAAAAGTAGCTTACCACAAACAATAAAGTTAAGAATAACAGGGGTAAGTACCGATTCTAGAAGACAATATGAAAACATAAACGAAAGAGAAATCGATGCCACATTATCATCAGATAAATCATATTATGCAATTGATTCAAATTCTTTAAGAACTGCTAATGTAGAAGCAAAAGAAAATGGATATGATGGTTATGAAATCTCAATATTAACAGGAATTCTAGGATATCTTGTTAGAAGAGATGATGCACAATCAAATTCAGAAGTAAGCATTAGTAAATATGTAGAAAGAACAAGAATTTCAAATGCAGAAAGAATAGTTGTTAATATGCCAGATGCTAAATTAAAAGCTAAACTTTTAGAAGCATTTAAGCATCCAGAAAAAAGAGGAGTAGATATAAGAGGTACAACTGTTTGGATTAATCCAAATATCTTCCAATTATATTTAACAGATAGAGCATATGTAAAACCAGATTCAGAAACAGAAATATATGAAGATGAAATGGAAATGATAACATGTTTCTGTGGTAATTTTTTAGGAATAACAGATCTAACAGGATTTGAAAAGGCTAAAAATATATCACAATTTTTTGCATTGAATAATCCTAAATTTGATTTAACACCATTAGTAAAAAATAAATTGTTAGAAGTAGTAGGATTAATTGGAATATGGGGATTAGAAGATATATCACCATTAGCAAATGCTAAAAATTTAACAAGATTAACAGTTACAAATACAGCAGTTAGAGATTTAAGTGGATTAAATGGATTACCTAAATTAGAGGTAATAGATGCTTGGAATAATCAAATATCAGATTTATCAGTTCTTAGAAATATGCCAAGTCTTAAATCATTAAATGTATCAAATAATCCAGTATCAGATTTAAGACCATTGGTTGCACCAAATGCAATGCCAAGATTAGAAGGATTTTATGCAAGCAACTCAAGAGTAACAGATGTATCACCACTTGCAACAAGTAATATAAAAAGTTTAGATTTAAATGGAAACAATATAACAAATCATGAAGAATTAAATAAAATGGCAAATTTAACAGAATGGTTAAATTTAAGAAAAACAGGACTTAGAGATTTAAATAAAATAAGAGGAATAAATAATAATCTAAAGGCATTAAATATTGAAGAAAATGAAATAGAAGATTTAACTCCTTTAGAAACAAAGACAAATTTAATTAAATTATTTGCTAAGAAAAATAATATAACTGATTTAACACCAGTTTCAAAATTAATAAATTTACTAGAATTAGGACTTGAAGAAAATAAGATTACAGATTTTAGTAAAATAAGTAATATACGAGGAAGATTAACATCATATAATGCTATAAATCAAAAAATAACTGTATTACCAACAAGTGTAGAATTTAATTTACCAGAATTTAAATATTCAATAACACCAACAAGTATTACAGAGTTTAATTCAGATAAGTTAACAAATAGAGGAAATAATACATATAAATATAATAGTGTACCATATGAAAGAATAGAAAAAATAGCATATACAAGTGATACATCATCAACACCTGTAAAAGAAAGTTTTGATGTAGTAATCGATCCACAAAATATACAAAATACATCAGAAAAAATAAGAGTAACAAAAACTATAACTGTAAATGGTGGAGATAAAAATGCATTACCAGAAAAAATAGAAGTTACAGTATCAAAAACACAAGGATTACCAGAAGAAGTAAAAGAAGCAAGATTAAATACTGAAAAAACAGCATATGTATTTAATGAAGAATTAGATAAAACAACACATTTTGGAGATCCTATTACATATACGGTAAGACCTAAAACAGATATACCATATTATGCAAAGAATGATGATTCTTATACATTTGCAAGAGAAGTTGTTAATATTCCAGATCAAGATTTAAAGAATTTCTTATTAACTAATTTAAAAAATATTAATAGAAGTAAGATTCAGTTAACTGATTCAAGTTATGTAAAGCCAGCTAATGAAAATGAAATATATAAAGATGAGATGGAAAAAATAACTTTACTTGAAGCAGATAGAATTAATACCAAAGAAACACCATTAGATTTAACAGGTTTAGAAACAGCTGTAAATTTACGAGAATATTTAATATTAATTGGAAATAAAATAGAAAATCTAGAACCATTAAGAGGATTAACTAAATTAAAGAATATATCTTTAGATGAAAATAGAATAGAAAATATAGAACCGTTAAGGAATTTAAATAGTTTAACTAATTTAGGGTTACAACATAATAGAATTATGAATATAGAACCATTAAGAGGAATGTCAAATTTAAATGTACTGTATTTACATGAAGAAGAAAAAACTATATCACCAACAATAAACAAATTTAATTTACCAATATTAAAGAAATACAATGGAGATATATTAGATATAGTACAAGCAAGTAATGGACTATTAAAGAAAAATACTGATGGAACATATTCATTTACAAGAAAAGTAACTGGAGTTCAAATAATAAATGTAGGAACAGGAATAAGAAATAAAGATCCTAAAATAGATACAAATTGGAACGAAAATACACCTACATATATATTAAAAATAGATCCAGTAAATATACCGAATGAAAAAATAGTAGTAACAAAAGAGATAGTTGTAAATGGTGGAGATAAATCAAGATTACCAAATGAAATAACAGTAACAATATCAAATGATAAAGGACTACCAGAAAAAGAAGTAACAGCAACATTAAAACCAGATAAGAGTGGATATGAAATAAATGAAAACTTAGATAAAACAAACGATGCTGGAGAAACTATTACATATACAGTAGTGCCAAAAACAGAAATTACAAACTATGTAAAAAGTGATACTGGATACACATATGTAACACCAAGAATAAACATAACAGTTGAAAAGAACTGGGTAAATGGAGAAATAGTAAGACCAGAAACAATAACAGCTAAGTTAAAGAGAAAGATTGCGTCAGATAATGCATATACATTTGTACAAGATGTAATAGTAAGAAAAGATAATAACTGGAGATTAGTAGTATCAAATCTAGAAAAGACAGATGTAAATGGA
>JABCPO020000014.1 GCA_013333105.2 Clostridiales bacterium
ATAGGTATTTCGTCTAGAAAAGAAATTGATAATGTTGGAAGAATTTTAAATGTAAAAACTGGACATATTGGAACATTGGATCCAGAAGCAACAGGAGTATTACCAGTGCTTTTAGGTAATACATGTAAATTATCTAAATATTTAATAGAACATGATAAAGAATATATGGTTAAAATGCAATTTGGATATGAAACAGATACTTTAGATTTAGAAGGCGAGAAAATATTTAAAGATAACGAAAAAGATATTAAAGCGTTAATAAATGCTGATAATATTCAAAAAGTAATTTTAAAAGTTAATAGTTTTAAAGGGAAATATAATCAAATACCACCTATATTTTCTGCTAAAAAATATAATGGCCAAAAGCTATATGATATAGCTAAAAAAGATTATG
This sequence comes from Clostridiales bacterium, assembly GCA_013333105.2. Lineage (GTDB taxonomy): Bacteria > Bacillota > Clostridia > TANB77 > CAG-508 > JABCPO02. Next base: position 395 of record JABCPO020000014.1, read on the forward strand.
ATAGAGCATATGATATAGCTAAGTTAAAGGCAAAAGAAATAGAAATATATGATATAGCTGATTTAAAAGTTGATTATGAAAATTATATTTTAGAATTTAAAGTTAAATGTTCTAGTGGTACTTATATAAGAAGTTTGGTTAGAGATATTGCGTATAGTATTAATTTACATGCAACTATGTTGATGTTAAAAAGAACAAAAGTAGATATTTTTGATATTAAAGATGCGATAAAATTAGATGATATATTTAATATGAATTCTAATAATATATTTATTAAGGATTTATCAGAGAATGAAAAAAATAGAATGAAAAATATTTTAGAATCTAATATAGTTTCTGAAGAAAAAATATTAAAAACAATTACAAATAATATTTTTGAATTAAAAGAACATAGATATAGTGCATTTTTAAATGGACTAACAACTAAAACAGTAAAAAAAGATGGAATTTACTTGGTATATTTAAAAAATAAATTAATTGGACTTCGGAAGTATAAAAAACGGAGAACTTAAAAGAGAATATGTAATATAAAATTAAGTGATAAGGAAAATTTATGAAAATATATGAAGCAATAGCTAAAGCAGTAAAAATATTAGAAGAAAATGAAATAGAAGATGCTTCTTTAAAAGCAAGGTATATAATGCAAGATTATTTAAGTAAATCAAAAGAAGAATTAATTAGGGATAAAGATACTTTTGATACTAACGGAAATAATTTTTATGATTATTTTGAAAAGATAGAAATGGTAAAAAATAATATTCCTTATGAATATGTTATAGGAAAAGCATACTTTTTCGGTGAAGAATATTTTGTGAATGAAAATACTTTAATTCCAAGATTAGATACAGAAATATTAGTTGATGAAGCTTTGAAAAAAGTAGATGAAATTAAAGGAATGAAAAAAATAAATATACTTGAAATAGGTATTGGTACAGGTATAATTTCTATAACATTGGCTTTAAATAAAGAAAATTTAAATATATTAGGTGTAGATATATCAAATAAAGCACTTGAAGTGGCTAAGTCAAATTTAAATAGAGAAGATAAAAAAATAAGGATTGAAGAAAAAAATAGTAAAATTAAATTTATAAATTCTGACATATATAGTGAAATTTTAGGAAATATTAAAGAAGAAAATGAAAAAGAAATTAAGTTTGATATCATAATTTCAAATCCACCATATATAAAATCAAATGTAATGAAAGAGTTAAATAAAGATGTATTGAAAGAACCATATTTGGCATTAGATGGTGGAGAAGATGGATTAATCTTTTATGATAGAATAATAAAAGATTCTAAAAAATATTTAAAAGAAGATGGATATATATTATTTGAAATTGGATATGATCAAAAAGAGGATTTATTAAAATTAGCAGAAAAATATGGATATGAAAAAGAAAATTTATCTTGTATAAGGGATTTTGAAAATAGAGATAGAGTAATAATAATTAAAAATAGTAGGAAATAAAATGTTTAGTAAAATAGTAAAAGATGAAATAATTGATAGATATTATAAAAAAGAGTTTAATGATATTATAAATACATATTCTTATATATTTGGATTATTAAACGGAGCAAATTTTGACTATGAAAATTTAAAATATTCAACAACTAGTGAAGATTTAGCATATTTTGTGTTAAGATTATTTGAAAAAATAAATATAGAATGTTTAATATTTAAAAATAGTAATAGGTTTGAAGTTAAAATAAATAAAGAAGAATTTTATGAAAAAATTATTGATATAAATTTAATAGAGATAGATGAAGAATCATATATATTAGGTATGCTTTTAACTTCTGGTCGTATATCAGAACCTGATAAAAGCTATACACTTGAAATTAGAGTAAGAAGATATGAAAACGATTCTGATAATTTAAATGTATATTTAAAAATACTTAAAAAGTTAGAAGAAAAAGGAATAATATTTGGAAAATCAAGTTCATTAAAAGTTAAATATGATTTAATATATATAAAAAATGGAGATAAAATAGCTGAATTTTTCTTAAATTTAAATTTAAATAAATCATTACTCGAATTTGAAAATATAAGAATAAATAAGGATATTAATAATAGTATAAATCGTGTTGTTAATTTTGAAGTTGCAAATATGAATAAAAGTACAATTGCATCTGCAAATCAAATGAAAGCTATAAAATATATTATTGATAATGATTTAGAAAAAAAACTAACATCTAAACAATTAGAGTTAGTTAATTTAAAAAAGGAAAATGAAAATATAACATTAAATGAAATGGCAGATGCTTTACAAATTTCTAAATCAAGTATTAGTAATAGATTTAAAAGCGTGTATAAATTGATAGAAGAACATAAAAAAATAGTAAATAATAAATAGTAAAGAATTATATATAGATTATTATAATAAGGATGGAAAAAATTTTAATATTTTGTAACATTCTTATTTTTTTATATTTAAAAATGGGGGGGTATGATATAGTTGAGTAGTATATTAATTGATGTATAGATAATTAATAAATTACTGTGTATACATTAATATATAATGAAGTTTTTAGGAGGTAATATGATTAAATTAAATCATGTAACAAAAAGATATGGAAAATCTGAAGTTATAAAAGATTTAAACTTAGAGATTCCAAATGGAAAAATAGTTGGATATATAGGGCCAAATGGAGCTGGAAAAACAACTACATTAAGTATGATAACAGGAATAACAAATATTTCTGAAGGAGAAGTTACTTTAAATGGAGTAAATATAGAAAAAAATCCAATCGAAGCAAAGAAATTATTTGGATTAGTTCCAGATAGCCCGGATGTATTTTTAAAATTCACACCAATTCAATATTTTAACTTTATTGCAGATATGTATGATGTAAATAAAGAAGATAGAAATAAAAGAATAGAAGAATTTTCAGAAAGATTTGAAGTAAAACAATACTTAAATCAAGCTATTGAAGATTTATCACATGGAACAAGACAAAAAATAATAATAATAGGAGTTTTAATTCATGAACCAGAAATATGGATTTTAGATGAACCGATGACAGGACTTGATCCTAATGCAGCGTTTACATTAAAAGAACTTATGAAAGAACATGCTAAAAAAGGAAAAACTGTTCTATTTTCAACACACGTATTAGAAGTAGCAGAAAAATTATGTGATGAAATTATAATATTAACAAAAGGAAAAGTAATATACCAAGGAACATATGAAAAATTACTAGAAAAATACCCAGAAACAAATTCATTAGAAGAATTATTCTTATTAATTACTAAGGGTGAAAAGGAGGAGTAGGATGAAGAAATTAATCTCACTTACAAAATTCTTTTTAGCAACATCAGTAGATGAATCATCAATGTCATCTTCTAAAAAGAAAAAGACAAAATTCAAAAAAATATTAAGTTTTTTAGGAGTAATTTTATCAATTGTATTTGTAGCTTTTTATATTAACTTAGGGATAGATAATTCAAAAGCAATGTTAGGAGAAAAACCAGATACTAAAGCAGTATATTCATTATTTGGAACATTAGTAATAATAGTAAATCTTGTTTTAGTTGCTTTTATTGGACTTTTTTCTTCTTTTCAAGGAGCATCACAAGATAAAAATGCAATATTTATAAATACATTGCCAATTTCTAAATATGCTATACAAATATCAAGAACATTGGCAAAATCTAATATAATAATTAGAATATCTGGATTAATAACAATATTATTTGCAATATTAGTGCCTATTAAATTAGCAGTACCATTTAGTATTTCATTTTTAATTACAGGACTTATATTAAGTATATTTATTGTATATCCAATAATGGTAATTGTAGAAACAGTAGTTAATTTATCAGTATTTTTAATTTCAAAATTAATACCTAAAAAGAATATAGAAGCAGTATTTACATTTTTATTTATTATAGCTTTTTATATTATATATGGAGCATTTTATTATAATTCAAAAGGTGGATCAGATGCTATTAAATCAACAACTACATTTGTTGAATCAGAAAGTGTAATTGCAAATATAGTTTCATACTTAAATAAGGCATTTACAGGGGAAGATATATTAGCTATACCAATGATGCTTATAGCATCAACATCAATTTCAGCAGTATTTACTTTTATAGCTGCAAATATAAATGCAAAAATATTATTATTACTTACTGACGCAGGAAATGCAAATGGACTATTTTCTAAAAAATTAACAAAAGAAGAAGAAGCAAAGAAAACAGCCAAAGAATTAAGTAGTACAAAATCATTATCAAAAGAAGGAAGATTTATTTCTCGTGAAATATCATCATATATAAATTCACCAATGTTAGTGGTTGGAACAATATTACCAATAGTAATTATGCCAATAATAATGATTATATTTGGATATTTAGGATTTATGCAAGGTTTAGAAAAAAAAGAAACAAAGCTAAAAGAATATGAAATGACATTAGCTATTTCAGAAGATAAAAAAGAAAAGATTAATGTTATTGAAATGTTTGAACAAGAAGAACAGGATCTTAAAAAAATAAAAGAAGAAAATAATATAACAAAAGAAGAAGCTATAGCTAAAGTTCAATCAGGTGAAATAATTAGTAAGGTAATGGTAGAACATATTACAAAATATAGTAAAGAATCATATGAAAAAGCAGCTAATGAATATAAAGGATATAAAGGTGGATTATTTGTAAAAAATGAAGCATTAAATACTATAAAAAACGGGTTAGACAAAGAGATTAAAGTAAATCCAGAAATTATAGTATATGTAATATTAGGATTTACAGCACTTATGTTATTCTCAGAATCATTATCATATATTGTTATTTCAAAAGAAAAAAACGAGATGACAATGTTAAAGGTATTACCAATATCATTTAAGAAACAATTTAATTTAAAGGTAGGAGTTATAAAAGCATTTTTATTTGCAATAATTGCCTTTTATATAATTTTATCAGGAGTGATATTAAGAGAAAGATTATTACAAATTGAAATATTATTAGGATTAATAGCTTCAATATTGATTATATATACAACAATAGATATGAAAGGATTTCTTGATTTAATTAATCCAAACTTTAATTGGAAAACAGAAATGGAAATGCAAAAAAATTCTAAAAATTCAATTTTTGCACTTATACTTACAATTATATTAATTACAATTAATGTAGGAGCAATAATGTTATTAAATAAATTTAATGTATATTCATTTAAGAACTTTATGATTTCTGTATTTTCAATTCAAGCAATATTATTTATATTGTTAGAAACTGTAAAATATAAGTTTATAGATAGATTATATATAATGTTAAAAAATAATTAAAAATTAATATATAATAAGAAAAACATAAATAAATATAGTAAACTAAAAAAGCATACACTGTATGCTTTTTTAAGTTTTAAAGAATAAGTAAAATAAAGATAAGAAATGAAAGGTAAATAAATGAAAGAAAAGGTAAAAAAATCGTGGTCTAGAACTAAGTTAACTAAAATGTTATATCATTCATTTATAGGTTCAATTGCCGATAATGTAATAGAAATAGCTTGGGTACTTTGTTTTAGTTTATTAGCCAATAAGGCATTTGTAGAAAAAACAACAATAATGTTTGGAGTAAATGATGCGTTTTGGGTAATATTATCATCAACATATTACACAGCAAGAACATCGTTAACAGCAATATTACCTAAATTATTAATACAGAAAGGTAAAGAGGTAGAATCAAAGATAGTAAAAAATCATATATATCTATTTTATATGATGTTATTACCGTTAGGTATAGTATCATTTATATTCTTACCAAATTTACTTTTATTACTTGGAGTACCTAAAGATGAATTAACAACATATGTACCATATTTTGCATTATCAATAATATCAATTTTAATAGCAGCACCATGGTCTGTATTTATACCATCATATTATAGAACGATAGGAAAAAGTAAAGAAGGAATGATGTTAGATCATTTAATTGCATGGTCAATGGTTTTTGGAATATTTTTTACAACCCATGTATTACATATGGGTCCAAATGAGGCGATGATTGTAAATATGATTACAAATGCAATACCATTATATTGGTTCTTGTGGAAGAAACCGATACCTAATTTCTTCTCTAAAGGATTAGAATTTTCATTTGAAGAGATAAAACGTTCATGGAAAATAGTTAAATGGGAAATTATAAGAAGATTATCTCCAAGAGTTGCAGCAATAATAGGGGTTAGCCTAATGATAAAGATAGATCCAATTTATGCAGGAATAACATATTGGTTATCAAATACATTTATGTTTGTTGAAGGGTGGATAGATTCAGCAGCAGGACTTTTAAATAGCCATGTATCTCGTAATGTTGGATTAAAAGAGAAAAATCCGGAAAAAGACAATGAATTTGTATTTAGAAAAGCAGTAGCAGGATTAGTTGTAACAATTGTTTTAGTATATATTATAAGTAAATATTGTTTAACATTTTTACCGGAATCTATATATAGAGGAATATTAAATCCATATGTATATATATTAGCATTTATAGATTTCACAGCAAAATTAAGATACTATATGTGGCTTTCAGTAAGTAGAGCACATAGAAATGATTTAAATGGTATGGCACAACTATTTTATGCAATACCAACAGCATTTTTAACACCATTTTTATTATGGGTATTTTTATATAAATTTAATTGGGGATTAGAAGGAATATATTTAAGAGCAGCTATTGTAGCAATAATTCAATGGGGATTAACAGAAGTATATTTCAGAATAAAGATGAAAAAAGTTTAGTATATATCGATTTAAAATATATTACAAAAATGTAAAAAAGGATATAAGTTATAGAATTTTTTATATGAAAGTAGTATTATTTAGATAATAAAATAAATGGATTTTTTTGAAAGGAGGAAAGTTTAATTTTATATAATTAATCTTTTTCTCCTTTTTTAATGCTAAACAGAGGTAATATGTTAGAAATAAAAAATGGATTTAAAAAATATGGAGATAAAATAGTTTTACAAGATATAAATTTAAAATTTGAAGATGGTAAAATGTATGGAATTACAGGGGTTAATGGATCAGGTAAAACATTAATATCAAAAGCATTAACAGGATATATAAAATTAACAGAAG
>JABCPO020000015.1 GCA_013333105.2 Clostridiales bacterium
TCACGATAAATTACCAAATCACTTAAAATTAAAAGAAAATAGTGAATTAAATAAACAATATGGATGGAAACAATTAGAAAATAATGTTATAGCAACAAACTATTTAAACGGGCAAAAAATAGCAGGTCAAAAAGAAAATAATATTTTAGATAGTAAATATGTAGAAGTAGAGTTAGAAATAACAGATAAAGCAACAAATGGTGAGGTATTAACAAATATAGCATCAATAGTAGGTCAAAATCCAAGTAAAGATAGAGATTCAAATCCAGGAAATGTAAAATATCCAAATGATTTACCCGGATATAAGGGAAATCCAGGAAATAAAAACGACTTAAATGATAGAGAATATTTCTACAAAGGACAAGAAGATGATGACGATTTTGAAAAAGTAATAGTAGAAACTCCTGAAAAACCAAAACCAGAACCAAAAAATTTCGATCTATCATTAAGAAAATTTATAAATGAAATTAATGGAAAAGCACCTGAAGTTTCTAGAGAACCAAAAGTGGATGTAACACCATTAATTAATAAAACAGCTACAACTGCTATATATAATCATAGTAAAGAACCAATTACAGTTAAATCTGGAGATAAAGTTATATATACATTGAGAGTATATAATGAAGGAGATGTTTTAGCTAAAGTTTCAGAAATATCAGATTATATACCTGCAGGATTAGACTTTTTACCAGATGATGAAATAAATGTAAAATATGGATGGAAATTAGAAGGTAATAAAGCTACAACAAATTATTTAGAAAATACAGAATTAAAAGCATTTGATTCAAATTCAAATAATGCTTCATTAGACTATAAAGATGTTAAAATTGCATTAGTTGTAAATGATAAAAAAGAAGAAAAAGATAGTCTTAAAAATATTGGAGAAATACAAAACCATATACCTAAAGAATCAAAAGATAGAGATTCAAATCCAGGAAATGTAAAAACAAAGGAATATGGAACAAAGAATCAAGAAGATGATGATGATTATGAACCATTAAAGAAACAAGAAGAAGTATTTGACTTTACATTAAAGAAATTCATAACTCATATAGAATCAAAAGATGGTAAGAAAAAAGAAGATCATTCAAATAGAGCTCCAGTAGTAAATGTAACTCCATTAAAAACAGGGGGAACAACAGCAGAATATAATCATTCAAAAGATCCATTATTAGTACTTCCAGAAGATAGAGTTGTATACACATTAAGAGTGTATAATGAAGGAAATATAGATGGATATGCTGAAAAAATAGTAGATAATGTACCAGCAAATCTAGAATTTATAGAATCAGACCCTATAAATGTAAAATACAGATGGAAGAAAACAGAAAATGGATTAGAAACAGATTATTTAGCTAGAAAAGCATCAGCTGAAAGAAAAGAAGATTCTAAAATAGCAGCATTCAATTCAAGTAAAGATACATTAGCATATAAAGATGTACAAGTAGCATTTAGAATTTCTAAAAATTATAAACCAGCAGATGGAATAATAAAAAATATTGCTGAAATTACTGAAGATTGGAATGAAAAAGGAATACCAGATAGAGATTCTAAACCAAATAATAAAAATCCAAAAGAAGATGACGAAGATTATGATCAATTAAAACCAGCATATTTTGATTTATCATTAAGAAAAATAGTTTCAAAAATTTTTGTTATTGAAAATGGAAAAACAAAAACAGTAAATACAAATCATAAATATTCAGATAGTCCTGAGGGTGTTGCAAAAATCGAATTAGATAGAAAGAAAATTAATAAAACTGAAGTAAAATGGGAATATAAGATTAGAGTAACTAATGAAGGGGTTATACCTGGATATGCAAAAGAAGTAACAGATTATATACCAGAAGGAACATATTTTGATCCTAAGGATAATACAAAAGATTGGTACAAGAAAGGTGAAAAAGCTATAGCTACAAAATCATTAGCTAATAAATTATTAAAACCTGGAGAAAGTGCAGAACTTACTGTATACTTAAGATGGAAAAAAGATCCGAAAAATATGGGAGTTAAAACAAATTGGGCAGAAATATCAGAAGATGGAAATGAATATGGAATACCAGATAGAGATTCTGTACCAGGAAATAAAAGACCACATGAAGATGATATTGATGATGCACCTGTAGCATTAGCAATTGCAACTGGACTTGCAAAATCATACATTATGTATGTACTTGCTGGAGTTACAACATTAGCTGTAATAGTTGCAATATCAAAAGGATATATGGTATATAAAATTAAAAATAAAAATGCTAAAATAAATAAAAAATAGATATAAAAATATTGTATTTTAGTTTAGATTTAAAATAAGAATAATAGGAATTTAAATAAAAAATTCCTATTATTTTTTTATTTAAAATTATGTTAAAAAATGGCTGAAAATATAGAAAAAAGAAAGATACAAGTATAAAATTTAAATGATGTAAAATGCCAAAAATATATAAGGAGAAATAATGAATAAAATAAAAATTAATAAACATATTACAATATTATTAGTTGCAATTATTGTAGTTAGTATATTTAGTTTATATTATTTAAAAAAATCAAATAATAAATTATTTACAACTAATTTTATTAATCAAAAAGCAGATGCAAGAGAAATAGTTAATATACCAGATCAAGATTTAAAGAACTTTTTATTAACTAATTTTAAAAGTAATTCAAGACAAAGAGGTGAAAAACTAGAATTGTCTGATAGATACTATATTAAACCATCTAATGAAAATGAAATATATAGAGATGAGATGGAAAAAATTATAGCGTTAGATGCAAGAAGTATTAATACGAAAGAAACAGCTTTAAATTTAACAGGATTAGAAAAAGCAGTAAATATATCAAAGTATTTAAGACTAGTATATAACAAAATAGAAAATATAGAGCCGTTAAGATGGCTAGTAAAGTTAGATAATCTATCTTTAGATCACAATAATATAGAAAATGTTGAACCTTTAACTAGTTTAAAAAATCTATCTTCTTTAGGGTTACAATTTAATAGAATAAGCAATTTAGAGCCCTTAAAAAGAATAAATTCTCTAAGATGGTTATGGTTATATAATGAAGAAGTAAATGTAACAGTAAATACCCCTAAATTTAATTTACCTATATTAAAAAGATATAATGGGAACTTGATTGATATTGTACAATCAAGTAGAGGGTTATTACAAAAAAATTCTGATGGTACATATTCATTTACTAGAAAAGTAAGAGGAATTCAAACAATTAACTTAGAAAAAGGGATAGAAGCTAATTATCCAGGTACTGATTGGAGATGGAATAGTGGACAGACTTTATATAAGTTAAACATAAATGTAGATTATGAAAAAATATCAATAACAAAAACAATAAAAGATAAATCAAATACATTATTAAATAATGATAAAGAAACAAAAGTAGTACCAGTAATAAAAAGAAATGGACAAGTAA
>JABCPO020000016.1 GCA_013333105.2 Clostridiales bacterium
GTATTTGTTACTATTAATCCTGAATAACTTGGTGTAAAGTTAGCTACATTTGTTTCTTCTTCTACAATATATGTATAATCATTTCCATTTGCATCTGTTTTATCTAAGTTAGCTACTACTAATTGCCAGTTATTATCTTTTCTTACTGTTACATTTTGTACAAATGTATATGTATTATCTGATGTAATCTTTCTCTTTAACTTAGCTGTTATTGTTTCTGGTCTTACTGTTTCTCCGTTTACCCAATTCTTTTCAACTGTTACATTTACCTTTGGTGATATATATGTATATGCATCTGATGTCTTTGTATAATTTGGTAAATCAGTTTTTGGTACTACTGTATATGTTACATTTTCTCCACGTAAATTTGTTTTATCTAGATTTTCATTTACTACATATCCACTCTTATCTGGTTTTAATGTAGCTGTTACTTCTTTTTCTGGTAATCCTTTATCATTTGATATTGTTACTGTTATTTCATTTGGTAACTTTGTTTTATCTCCACCATTTACGGCTATATCCTTTGTTACTGGTGCTTTAGGACTTACATATGTATATCCATTATCATTCTTTGTATAATTAGGTATATCTGTCTTTGGTACTACTGTATATGTAATATTTTCTCCAGTATTTGTTGTTTTATCTAGATTTTCACTTACTACATATCCACTATTATCTGGCTTTAATGTAGCTGTTACTTCTTTTTCTGGTAGTCCCTTATCATTTGATATTGTTACTGTTATTTCATTTGGTATATTTGCCTTATCTCCACCATTTACAGCTATATCCTTTGTTACTGTTATCTTTGGTGACACATAAGTTATATTAAAGTCTGCTTGATTATCAGTTGTCTTTGTATTTGGATTAATACTATATCCTTCTGGTAATCCTGATATATCAAATGTTACTTCATAATTATAGTCTACACCTGTATCATCTGCTTTTGGTAATTCATTCCATGTATATGTTAATAACTCATCATTATTTGCTCTATGTCCTACATTATTTGTATTTACATTAGTTATTACTTGTCCATTTCTTTTTATTACTGGTAATACTTTTGTTTCTTTATCATTATTTAATAATGTATTTGACATATCTTTTACTGCTTTTGTTATTGATACTTTTTCATCAGCTATATTTGTTGGATCTATTTTTAATATATATATTGGATAACCAGTATTCCAATTTGCATCAACTTTAGGATCTTTATTAGCTATACCTTTTCCCACATTTACAGTTTGCACTCCAGTTACTTTTCTTGTAAATGAATATGTTCCATCTGTATTTTTCTTTAATAGTCCATTACTTGCTTGCACTATATCTAATATTTCTCCATTATATTTTTTTAATACTGGTAAATTAAATTTATTTGTATTTGGTGATGTATTTATTTCTTCAGTATCTACATATAACTCTGGTAAATTTGTTAATTCTTTTATTGGCTCTAGATTCTCTATTTTATTAGTAGATATACGTAACGTTCTTAAGTTTATTAATCCTCTTACTGCATCTACATTCTCTATTTTATTCACAGCTATATATAAATAAGTTAAATTTATTAATCCTCTTACTGGCTCTATATTTTTTATTTTATTAGTATGTATAATTAATATTTTTAAGTTTATTAATTGTTTTAAGGCATCAATGTTTTCTATTTTATTTTCCTGTAACTCTAAATTTGTTAAATTTGTTAATCCTTTTAATGGCTCTATATTCTCTATTTTATTTTTTCTTAACTTTAAACTTGTTAAATTTATTAATCCTTTTAATGGCTCTATATTCTCTATTTTATTACCTGCTAAAGCTAATTCTAGTAAATTTGTTAATCCTTTTAATGGCTCTGCATTTTCTATTTTATTATTATCAAAATATAATCTTTTTAAGCTTACTAATCCCTTTAGTGGCTCTATATTTTCTATTTTATTACCTTTTAAAGATAACTCAATTAAGTTTGTTAATCCTCTTAATGGTTCTAGATTTTCTATTTTGTTATAGTCTAAATTTAATTGTTCTTGTATATTTACAGCTGTTTCTAATCCTGTTAAATCTAATGGTGTTTGTTTAGTATTAATTCCATATGCATTAATTGAAGTTATTTTTTCCATTTCATCTTTATATATTTCATTTTCATCAGACGGTTTTACATAATTACCTTCAGTTAATCCAATTCTTCTTCCATTTGCATTCTTAAAATTTGTTAATAAAAAATTCTTTAAATCCTGATCTGGAATATTAACTACTTCTCTAACAGCATTGCTTGCTTTTTGATTAATAATATTAGCATTAAACGCTTTTTTATTTGTATTAGTTACTAAATACACACTTAATATACTAGCTATAATTAATATAGCTAATAACATTATTTTTGTATATTTGTTATTAATATCTACTATACCTTTTCTCATTTTATCTCCTTTTTTCATTATATGTTCACTTCATTTAGTTTATCACCCCCCCCCTTTCATATTTCATTATAAGTGGGTAAATTATAATTAAATTGTTACATTTTTTTACAACAGCAATAAAAGCAATCAAACATTTTGATCGCTTTTATTTTTTATTTTTTTGATTTATTTTCTTTGTTACCATTTTTACTACTACTATTTTCTTTTTTTAATACTTTTTTAGCTATTCTATAACATTTTCTAACTGCTCTATATGGTAAAGACATCACTACTTTTCTTTTTTCATTAATTTTAAATAAAATTTTATATATTTTAAAGTCATTAGCCACATAAATTGATTCTTTCCATAATTCATCTCTTAATGCGTTTCTAACCTTGAATATATTTAATCTTGATAATCCTTTAAAGTACTTTTTATCTTCTGCATACTCACCAGTTCCAAATGTATCATTATGTACTAATCCATAATATACATCAACAAGTAATTTAGATGGTTTTAATTTTGTATTTACTACTATTTCATTTACTAATTTTTGGTAATCATCATATAGTATGCTTCTATTTTTCATTTGATCATTTATATATATAGCTCCTTCATACATACCTTGTTGTATATTTGAAATTACATTTTTTACATATTCTGTTTCTTCTTTTTTAGCTTTTCTGATTGCTTTTCCATCTTTGTATCCAATTACTGATCCAGAATCAGAATTAAATAACATTTCAAATATAGTTATAATGTATTGTGCATAATCCCATACTATTTCTCTATTTGTAAACAATGAGAATTTTTGTACATTTGGTCTTTGATAGTTATAATATGCTTCTTCAAATAATGCTATATATGATCCATCCATAAATGTATTTTTTAATATATATGCTAAATTGTCTTGAATTGTTCCTCTCCATCCAATATCAACTAAGTATATTTTTCTTGTTTCTTCAGTAATTCCAATTCCTTTTAAGTATTCTAATATACTTTCTCTTTTATTTTTTAATTCTTCATCCATTAACTTTTTATATTCTTCATCATTAAATAATGATATAACTTTCATATCAAAATATGGTTCTAAAATTGGTTCTTCTACATCTATTTCATATTTTTCAAAGAATTTTTTGTATGGAGTCATTTCTATTCCTAAAGATTTATACATAGCTTTTATACTTTGCATTCTATATTGTGACCACATTCTTAACATTTCACCAATTGTAAATTCTTGTAATGATGCTGAGAATGTTGCTACTCTACTAACTTCTATTAATGATGATCCTAAAATATCAAATGAGAATGGATTATGTTTTGCCATCATTTGATGGTATTTTATAAATGTTTCTCCTTCTCTTGTTTGATAATATATATGATCATATCCATTTAATTTAGCATTTTTTATTAAATCATAGATATAGAAATATGCTATTGGTGCAAAATCTACTCCTAAATTATATAATTCTTCTTTTCTTTTATCTAAACTTTCTTTTTTATTAGTTTTTACTGTTTTTTTAATTTCATCTAATTTAAAATCTAATTTTGACCCTTCAAAAGGATTAAAATCATAAACTTTCGGATTTGGAAAATGAATTGTTTCTAAAATTCCAGCTTTTTTAGCCATTTCTATATCAGAATGTTTATTATCCCCTGAATGTATTACATTTTTTAAATCAATTCCTTCTTTTTCTGCAAAATAATTAAATAAATGTCCGTCATCTCTTTTTGTTAAAAATACATCTGCTGAAGAATATATCTTTTTAAAGTATTTTAATACCCCTTTAGCTTCTAATATTCTTTCTAATGCATCTGACTTAAAATAAAAATCTGATATTGCATATCTTTCATCATTTTCTTTATATTTTTTAATTATTTCTAAAAAGTATGGATTTACATATGTTACTTGTATTTCTCTTTGTAATTCTGCTTCAACTAATTCATCTCTAAGTTTTACTACATTTTCTTCATCAGATTCTATTAAAACTTCTTTTAATACTTCTAGCATAACTTCTGGTATTAAAATTTCTCTATCTTTTCCATATTTTTTTGCACTTTTATCATAATGTTTTGTTTCTATACTATCTCTAAATAGATATAATTTTTTTAAATTTCTATATTCTTCTTTAATTTGAAAAGTATAATTTGATAATAAATAGTCTAATGTATATATTTTTGTTTCTTCTGGGTGACATTTTCTTTTTATAACTGTATCCCAGATATCAAATGTCATTATTTTTTTACTCATTTTTACCTCAACTTTTTTACTTTAAAATAGGTCTTAGCTCCTCTAAAACCTATTTTGCCATTTTATAATTCTTCTGCAAATCCTCTTTGTAATTTATTAAATATAAACCATCCTCCAAATACAAGTGCTACTGAGATTGCTCCCCATGCTCCTAATTGAATCATATTTGGCATTGTTTGATTATAAAAAATATCTCTATATCCCTCTATAATTACAGCCATTGGATTTATTTTCATAATAAATGAAAACGCAGCTGGTATTGTTCTTGAATCGTATACAATTGGTGTTGCATAGAACATAAGCATCAATCCAATTTGAACAAAATGTTCCATGTCTCTAAAGTATACTGTTATTGCAGCTAATATAAATGCTATTCCTAATTGTAATGCAAATTGTATTAATAACACTAATGGGAAAAATAGCACTGCCCATGTTAATCCCTTTCCATATATAAAACAGAATCCTATAATTATAAGTACTGAAATACAGAAATTAACTGCACCACTTACTACTACTGAAAGTGGTAATATTTCTCTTGGAAAGTATACCTTTTTTACAATGTTTGCATTACCTATAATTGTATACGCAGATTGTGCAACAGATGTTGTAAAGAATGTCCATGGAATCAATCCAACACATACAAATACAACATATGCTTCTTTTGTATCTTTTAATATTAATGGGAATATTATAGCATATACTGCAAGTTGTAATAATGGATTTAAAAATGTCCACAATACACCTAACACAGAATTTTTATATCTTCCTCTAATTTCTTTTTTTACATTATTTTTAAGTAATTCTCTATACTTAAATATATTTAAAATTGTCTTCATTATCTTGTCTCCTCCACATATGTCTTAATTACTTCTTCTACATTACCATCTAGTTTAATTTCACCCTTATGTAACCAAACAGCTCTTGTACAAAATCTTTCTACTGACCCTAGTGAGTGAGTAACAAATACAATTGTTTTTCCTTCTTCTTTTAATTCTTCTAATTTTTTGAAACATTTTTCTTGGAAGTGTTCGTCTCCTACTGATAGTATTTCATCAATTAATAATATTTCAGCATCTACATTAATTGCTACTGAGAAAGCAAGTCTCATATACATTCCTGATGAATATGTTCTTACTGGATTATCTATAAAATCTCCAAGTTCTGCAAATTTTATAATATCGTCTAATCTTTTATCAATCTCTTGTTTTGTAAGTCCAAATATTGATGCATTAAAGTAAATATTTTCTCTTCCTGAAAAATCTGGATGGAATCCTGCTCCTAATTCTAATAGTGAAGTTAATTTCCCTCTTGTTTTTATATAACCTTTATTTGGATAAATAATTTGTGTCATTAATTTTAATAATGTTGATTTTCCAGAACCATTTATCCCAATTAATCCAACAACTTCCCCTTTTTTTATTTCTAAATTAACATTTTTTAATATTTCAATGTTAGTTTTCTTCTTATTTCTTCCTAAAAAAAGTAATCTTTCTTTAAACGAATTTGCTTTATCAAAATATACTGTAAATGATTTTGATACATTATTTACTTCTATTACTGTATCCTTTGTTTTATTTCCCATTTATATTCTAATCTCTTCTTTCTTAATTATTTAATTATTTGATTTTTTACTATTTTTATAATAATTGTACATGCTTTCACACATTTCTTCTACAGTTTTTGTAGCTTTCCAATTTAACTCTTTTTCTGCCTTTGTTACATCTGTGTAAATTTCTGCAATATCTCCAGGTCTTCTCTCTGATATTTTTCTATTTACTTTTAATCCTGTAACTTTCTCAAATGTATTAACTATTTCAAGTACAGATGTTCCTTTTCCTGTACCTAAATTATATATACAAATTCCTTTATCTTTTCTAATCTTATTAATTGCTGCTATATGTCCTTTAGCTAAGTCAACAACATGTATATAATCTCTTACTCCTGTTCCATCAACTGTGTCATAATCATCACCAAAAATTGATAAAACTTCTAATTCTCCTGTAGCAACTTTTAAAACATATGGCATTAAATTATTTGGTATTCCATTAGGATCTTCTCCTAATAATCCAGACTTATGTGCTCCAACTGGATTAAAATATCTTAAAAGACATATTCCCATATTTTCACTTGCTTTTGCAATATCTTTTAAAATAAATTCTATCATATATTTACTTCCACCGTATGGATTTGTAAATGATAAATCAAATTCCTCATTAACCATAGGTGAAATTGGATTTCCATAAACAGTAGCACTTGAAGAAAATACTATATTATTTACTCCATATTCTTTCATTAACTCTAATGTATATAATATTGATATCAAATTATTTGAATAATATTCTAAAGGCTTTAAAACACTTTCTCCAACTGCTTTAAATCCAGCAAACGCTATTACAGATTCTATTTTATTTTCTTCAAAAACTTTTCTAAAAGCTTCCTTATCACAAAGATCTAATTCATAAAATTTAAAATCCTTACCTGTAATCTTTTTTATATTTTCTAAAACTTCTGGTTTACTATTAGAAAAATTATCTACGATAACTATATCTTCTCCATTTTCTAATAACTCTACTGCTGTATGACTACCAATATATCCGGCTCCTCCAGTTATTAATATCATATTTTTCCTTTCCTAAATATCTCAGGATATTTATCTATGTTATTATATAACACAATATGTTAATACCAATTAACAAATTTATTATATACTATTAATCATATAATGTAAATGTTAAAAAAATCAATAAAATTAAATAAACATTAATGATTTTTAAACATCACTAATGTTTATTTATACTATTATAATCCAGTTATTATCATGTATATAGAAAACACAAAAATACCTGCAAGAATTATATATACAAATATATCTGTTAAATTAATATCATTTCTATCATTTTCAAATCTATTTGTAGGTTTATAATTTTTAAATTCCCTTCTTTGTCCTACTTGTATTTTAGGATTTATTGTATTTCTTAAATTCTCGTTTTCTCTATTTCTTTCATGAAGTATACTTTGATTTAAATCTTCTCTTAAATTAGAATTACTATATACAGGAATATTTCTTTTATCAAATCCATCTCCTCTATATATTCTATTTTCTTCATATACATTATCACTATATATGTTATTATCTAATTGTTCTTCAAATAATGTAAAATCATTCATATTTTTGTTTCTTTCATTACTTGAATTACTTACATTATAGTTTCTTTCATATTCTTTATTTTGTCTTTGATAATTTTCATAGTTATCATTATATCTATTTCTATTGTTTATTTCTTCTCTATTAACAATATTTAATCTTTGATTAAAATTCCCGTTATAACTATTAGTCCTATTTAAATTATTATATCTATTTTGACTATTTATATAACCATTTCTTAAATTTTCATTTTCTATATTATTTGTTCTTTGACTATAATTGTTACTATTAAAGTTATTATTTTGTACATCATTTTGATTTTGGCTTTGTTGATTTTGAATGTTATTTTTTTGTTTTATACGAAGCCTTCTTCCTGTAGGAGTATAATTCCCAGAAAGGTCAACATAGTATTCGTAACCATTTTCATCTATAAATCTTTGCATTAATTTATCTCCTAATATTATAATGTGATATTATTCCCGTTGCTTTGATTTACTTCTGGAGCTACTTGCTCATTATTTGTTTCATCATCGCTTGGTCTTTTATCTGATGTAATATATGGTAATGGATCTATGGTATTAGAATATCCAGATCCCCCTTTTCTAACTTCAAAATGTAAATGTGGTCCACTACTATTACCAGTACTTCCTACAAATAATATCGGCTCACCTTTTTTTACATATTGTCCTACTGAAACTAAGATACTATCTGCGTGTCCATATAATGTATACACATCTCCACCGTGATCAATAACCACATAATTTCCATAGCTTCTCTTGCTTCCGTTTTGATTTCCAACTGCAACAATAACTCTTCCATCACCTGCTGCCACTGCTTGTGCTATACCAACAGTTCCATGTGGAATTGCAATATCCACTCCTGAATGGAATCCACTACTCCAAGAATTTCCTCTTGTTTTATATCTTGCAGTTATATAATTTGTATCAACAGAAGGAACTGGCCACCCTAATATTCCCCCTACATATTTAGGTATTTTAGGAATATTTACTAGCTGTCTAGAAATCTCTGCTTCTATTGATAATTTTTCTTTTTCTAAATTTTCTATTTCTTTTATTGTCTTTTGTTCATCTTCTGAAAGTTTTGACATCTTGCTATTTTTTAATATTAGGTAATATTGATTGTTTTCCCTATACTTATTTAATGCTAAATATCTTTTTTTAACTTCACTATCTAATTTTGTAATCTCATCTGTAATAATTTTAACTTGCTTTCTATCTTGTGATAAACTAGCAAACATTTTACTATCTAATTCACTTATTCTTTGTAGCATATAATAATTAGAAAATGCATCTAATATACTCTTAGATTTTAATATAACTTCTATATTTTTAAGTGTTCCATTTTTATAAATAGTTTGAAGTCTTTTTTTTGATCTTTCTTCTTGTATTTTTAATCTTTCTTCCATAACTCGTAATCTATTTTTAGAGTTTTGAAGCTTTATATCCATTTCATTTATCTGTACTGCTGTTTCTTCTATCGCTGATTCTGTTAATGATATATTTTTTTGTATTTCTAGCATCTCTAAAAAAGTTTCATTTTTAGATGTTACTATTTCATTTTGTCTACTTCTACTATCATTTAACTTTTCTTCTACATTTTTTTGACTTTCTTTAAGTGTATTTGTTAAAAATTTACTTGTTTTTGCCAAATATGTAAAATCTACTTTGCCGTATTTTATATAATCTGTTTTATATAAAAGTTGATTATCATATTTATAAAATATAAAAAGGAGTATAGCTAAAGCTATACATGATAACACTTTTATTAAATTCTTTCTTTTATCATATTTTAACTTCATATACTCTCTTTTCTTACTTAAAATTAATTAATTTTAATATACTACATTCCTAAATATGGTGCTGGATCTACATGTGAGCTATAATATGGTGATCCTTTTCTAACTTCAAAATGTAAATGAACTCCATATGCATTTCCTGTTTCTCCCATCGCCAAAATAGCTTCTCCTCTTTTTACAGTTTGTCCTGCACTAACTAGTAATTTAGATCCGTGTGCATACAATGTATATAATCCACCACCATGGTCTAATATAACATTATTACCATATGACTTATTAAATCCAGCTGAAACTACAATTCCATCGTTTGCAGCAACAATTCTAGTTCCGTATGATCCTGGAATATCAATTCCTGTATGATATCCACTTGACCAATATCTACCAGCTGCTCCATATCTTGTTCCAACATTATAATCACCCGGAACTGGCCAACCAAATTTTCCACCTACATACTTTTCATATAATGGTGTATTATTTGAAGAATTAGCCTTTCCAACTTGAGCTTTCCTTCTTCTTTCTATTTCTTCTCTTTTTCTTCTTTCATATGCTGCAATTTCATTTGAAATTTTTTGTTCTTCTTTTTTTAGCTCATCTATTTTTGCAGCAGCTTGTTTTCCTTCTTCTGTTAATTTAGCTACTTCTTCATCTTTTTTCTTTTTTAATACTTCGTTTTCTTTTTTTACACTTGAAATTTTTTGTTCTTTTTCTTTAATAGTTTTTTTCTTTGTTTCAAGCTCTACACTCAAAGCATCTAACTTTTGTTTTTCTTGTTCTGCATTTGTAATTAAAGTTTTATCCATTTTTGTAATTTCTTTTACTAAATGATAACTTGAAACAAAATCTAATACATTATTTGAAGCTAAAAGCATTTCCATATATGATAAATTACCATTCATATACATTGCTCTTAATCTTTTCTTTAATAATTCCTTATTTTTTTCTTGTTTTGTTTTTATTTCTCCAGCTTGTTTTTCCATGCTTTCAATGTCAGTTGTAAGGTCTGAAGCTTCACTTTCTAATTTATTTAATTCATTTTCCTTACTATCTATTTCATTTTGGATTTTTAAAGCCTCATTAGAAATATTTTTAGTTTGTGCATCTAATTCTTTTACTTTTTGTTCATTTTGTTTTATCTCAGCAGAAACATTTTGCTTTTGCGAATTTAAATCTACTGCTAAAACTTCTGGTATAAATGAAAAAAATAACATTGCTAAAATTAATAATAAACTAATACTTTTATTTATTGTATTATTACTAATTAAATAATCTATTTTATTAAATCTACTATTAACTTTTTTATTTTTCTTCATTTTACTCCCCTTTCTTTAACCTATTATACATCTAGGTATTTTCTCATAGATATAGAACTTCCAAGTACACCTAATGTTGTAGATAATACTAAGAATGTTGCTGATATTGTTGGCATTATATCTTTTAAACTTATAAGTGTTACTGTTGTTTGAACAACACTTTCTTCTGTTGTTTTTAATGCTGTTGCATGAAGCTCACTTATAATATTTATAGTTACCACTTGATATAATACTGATAATAATATTGCTACAATAACTGTAGAAATAACCCCTATAAATATTCCTTCTACTATAAATGGACCTTTTATAAAGTTATCAGTAGCTCCTACATATTTCATAATTGAAATTTCTTTTCTTCTTGCTGTTACTGCAAGTCTAATTGTATTTGATATAATTAATATTGAAACAATTATTAATATAACTGTAATAACCACTGTAAATCCATTTATAATATTTGATAATGTAAGAATTGTGCTAATAAGTTGTTGCTCATCTTTAACTTGTTCTACATTTTCAATCTTTTCGATTTTTGATTTAACTTCTTTTGATTTACTAATATCAGTTAATTTAACTGTATATGAATCTGGTAAAAAGTCTGGTGTATCAAATCCAGCTATAACTCCCGGATTATCTTTGAATTGTTTCTTTAATTCTTCAAATCCTTGAGTCTTTGATTTAAATTCAGCTGAATTTACTTCTGGAATTTCTTTTATCTTTTCTCCTACTGCTTTAACTTTTGCCTCATCTGCATCAGTTACAATAAATACTTTTATACCTTGTTCAAGTTCTAAATTTCTTACAAGAGATTTTGTATTTAAACTTATAAGTAAGAATATACCAAATACAAATAATGTGCAACACATTGTTATTGTTGATGCAATCGCAGATTTTTTATTCTTTGATAAATTTGCCAATCCTTCTTTCAAATAATATTTTACTATACTAAATTTCACTATTATACCCACCTTTTCTTTCAAATCTAACTATAACACCTTTTTGAATTTCTAAAACTTTTTCATTCATCATATCTACTATTTCCTGTGCGTGAGTAGCCATAACTATAGTTGTTCCTCTTTTACTAATTTCTCTAAATAGTGCCATAATATCCCATGCTGTTTGAGGATCTAAATTACCAGTAGGCTCATCAGCTATAATTACTGAAGGATTATTTACAAGTGCTCTAGCAATCGCAACTCTTTGTTGCTCTCCTCCTGATAATTGATCAGGCATTTGATTTGCTTTGTCTGATATACCAACTAATGAAAGAACCATAGGTACTTGTCTTTTTATATGCTTTGGAGAAGCTCCAATCATATACATAGCAAATGCTACATTTTCATAAACTGTTTTATCTGCAATTAATCTAAAATCTTGAAAAACAACTCCCATCTTTCTTCTTAGATATGGTACATCCTTTTTCTTTATTTTAGTAATATCTGTTCCATCAATATATATTTTTCCTGATGTAGGATCTAGCTCTTTTAAAATCATTTTAATAAGAGTTGATTTTCCTGATCCTGATGATCCAACTAAAAATACAAAATCCCCATTTTCTATTTTAAATGAAGCATTTCTAACTGCAGAAACACCAGTTGGATATTTCTTATTTACA